>NZ_JAGIXF010000112.1:0-16756 GCF_021483755.1 Burkholderia sp. WTPI3
ACACCGCCACGCGGGCGTCCGTCGCATTCCCTGTTCGATGCATCGACGTACAACAACACAACACTGGAGACACTCAATGAAAAGCAGAATCGTGATCGGTTGCGCCGCGCTGGCAGGCGCGCTGGCCAGTACCAGCGGCTTCGCGCAGAGCAGCGTGACGCTGTACGGCAACCTCGACGCCGCCGTGCTGTATACCAGCAAGACGCTCGACGCCACCACCGGCGGGAATGCGGGCCATCAGTTCGCGATGACCGACACCGGCATGACGCCGACGACGTTCGGGATGACCGGCACCGAGGATCTCGGCGGCGGCCTCAAGGCCCGGTTCCAGCTCGAAAGCGGCTTTGCCGTCACCAACGGCGCGTTCGCCCATTCGAACGGCAACTTCTTCGGCCGTCAGGCGTGGGTAGGGCTCGACGGCGGCTTCGGCACGGTCAAGGCCGGCGTGCAGTACTCGCCGTTCCTGCTCGCGATCTTCGATTCGGACCCGCGCAGCTTCTCGCACTTCGGCAGCGGCCTGATCAACTACGTCGACAACGTGCTCGTGACGGGCCTGTTCAACCCGAACGCCGTGTCGTACACGAGCCCGACGATCGCCGGCCTCACCGGCAGCGCGATGATCGCGCTCGGCGGCAAGGCTGGCGACTTCCAGGCCGGCCGCCAGTACTCGGCGAGCCTCAAGTACGAGCATGGCGGCTTCATGATCGACGCGGCGTTCTACGACGGCAACGACGGCACCGACCCGACGCCGACACCGAGCACCGTAGCGTTCGTCGGGCGCACGATCGGCGCCGCGTACCGGTTCGGCCCGGTCACCGCGAAGGCATCGTTCGCGAGCTACAAGGTCGGCGGATCGTTCAGCAGCAACGTCTACGGGGGCGGCCTCGACTACCAGGCGACGCCGGCCGTCGACGTGAACGGCGGCGTATGGTTCACGAGCGATCGCAACGACACCGCCAATCACTCGCTGCTCGCGGCCGTCGGCGCGAGCTACAACCTGTCGAAGGCGACCGCGCTGTACGCGCAGGTCGCGATGGTCAACAACCACGGTGCGATGGATACCGGGCTCGGGATCAACAACGCGCTTTACGCGGTCACCGGGACGACCGTCGGCGCGAACGTCGGGATCCGCCACATGTTCTGATGCACGAGCGGCGGCGGTTTCCGTGTCGAACCGTCGTCGCCCTGCATTCGTACTCCGAATCGTTGTACACCGGATTCACGGCGGCTTTCGCACCATGTGAATCCGCGCTCATCCCATCGAACCACGTGACGCCCCACGCTCCCCATCGTGCGGTTCATGCTCGTCCCGACCCGGTATAGACCACTCGCGCCGTTGCCCGGACCGCATGATGCGTGCGTGGCGCTGCCGCGCGGCGGGTTGTCCCGCTGCGCCAACCGTGTCGTTTACGACCGGTTTCCGGGCGCATGACCGATAGTCGGCTCCGCCCGTTTCTCTACACTGCTTCACACCAACACACTCGCCGGATGTCGCGTGCTGCGCGCCGCATCCTCGACATCATGGCGATCCAGAGACAACCGCCTTCGTCCCCGACGGTCCTGCGGCCTGCGCGCCGCACACCTCCCGCTCGGCGGCGACGGCCCTGCCAGGAGCATTCCTTGAGTTCATCGCACGCGCACTCCGCGAAGGCCCGGTCTTCACGCAAGGCCCTCAAGCTGGATGACATCACGATCGTCGATTCCGCCGTCCTCAAGCGTGCGGTCGGGGCGATGGCGTTCGGCAATGCGATGGAATGGTTCGACTTCGGCGTCTACAGCTACATCGCCGTCACGCTCGGCAAAGTGTTCTTCCCGTCCGGCAGCCCGTCCGCGCAGCTGCTCGCAACCTTCGGCACGTTCGCGGCCGCGTTCCTCGTGCGCCCACTCGGCGGCATGGTGTTCGGCCCGCTCGGCGATCGCATCGGCCGCCAGCGCGTGCTCGCCGCCACGATGATCATGATGGCCGTCGGCACCTTCGCGATCGGCCTGATCCCCAGCTATGCGTCGATCGGCATCATGGCGCCGATCCTGCTGCTCGTCGCCCGCCTCGTGCAGGGTTTCTCGACCGGCGGCGAATACGGCGGCGCCGCCACCTTCATCGCCGAATTCTCGACCGACAGGCGCCGCGGCTTCATGGGCAGCTTCCTCGAGTTCGGCACGCTGATCGGCTACACGCTCGGCGCGGCGACCGTCGCGGTGCTGACAGCGACGCTGTCGCAGGAAGCGCTGCTGTCGTGGGGCTGGCGCGTGCCGTTCTTCATCGCGGGCCCGCTCGGCCTCGTGGGCCTGTACGTGCGGCTCAAGCTCGAGGAAACGCCGGCGTTCAAGAAGGAAGCGGAAGCACGCGAGGCGGACGAACGATCGCGCCCGAAGCAGTCGTTCGGCACGCTGCTCGTCGAACAGTGGCGGCCGCTGCTCCAGTGCGTCGGGCTCGTGCTGATCTTCAACGTGACCGACTACATGGCGCTGTCGTACCTGCCGAACTACCTGTCCGCGACCCTGCACTTCAACGAAACGCACGGGCTCTTCATGGTGCTGCTCGTAATGGTGCTGATGATGCCGATGACACTCTACACGGGGCATCTGTCGGATCGGATCGGCCGCAAGCCGGTGATGATGCTTGGCTGCGTCGGGCTGCTGGTGCTGTCGGTGCCGGCGCTGCTGCTGATCCGCACCGGCGGAATGCTGCCCGTGTTCGGCGGGATGCTGATCTACGGCACGCTGCTGTCGACCTTCACCGGCGTGATGCCGTCGGCGCTGCCTGCCCTCTTCCCGACGCGGATCCGCTATGGCGCGCTTGCGATCGGCTTCAACGTGTCGGTGTCGCTGTTCGGCGGCACGACGCCGCTCGTCACTGCGTGGCTCGTCGATCGCACCGGCGACCTGATGATGCCGGCCTACTACCTGATGGGGGCGTCGTTCATCGGCATCGTGTCGGTGCTCGCGCTGCGCGAGTCGGCACGCCGGCCGCTGCCCGGTTCCTCGCCGTGTGTCGCAAGCCGCGCGGAAGCGCAGGACCTGATTCGTCGCGGCGCCGACGAGGGCCGCGTGCGCGACCGCAAGCTCACGCCGATCGGCGAACGCGCGTAACCCATGCCGGCGCGCCGCGATGCCGCGCCGGCCGTCAGTTCGTCCCGTCGTACGTGACGATCTCGACCCAGTTCGCACCCTTGCCGACCGGATACTTGCCGATTTCGTCGAGGTGCCCGGTGCCGCTATCGATCCGGTACACCGCGAGCGTCGGCGACAGTTGCCCGGCCGCGAGCAGATACCGGCCCGACGGATCGATCGCGAAGCCGCGCGGCTGCCGCTCGGTCGCGAACGTGCCGATGCGCGTCAGCCTGCCCGACGCCGGGTCGACACGGTATGCCGCGAGCGTGCTCGACGTGCGCTCCGACGCGTAGAGGAATGTGCCGTCCGGCGTCAGGTGCAGATCCGCGCCCCACGGTTTGTCGCCGTGAAAATCCGGCGGCAGGATCGATACGGTCTGGATCGGCCGCGCATCGGCATCGCCGTGCGACAGCGCGATCACGTGCAGCTTGCCGTCGAGCTCGTCGATCAGGTACGCGAACCGCCCGTTCGACGAGAACACGAAATGGCGCGGGCCCGACTTCGCCGGCAGCCGGTACGCAGGCTCGGCCGTGTCGGTCAGCTTGCCGGTCGAGGCATCGAACGACAAACGCAGCCATGCATCGGCGCCGAGCACCGATGCGAACGCATGGCGGCCGTCCGGCGATTGCCGGATCGCGTGCGCCATCGGGCCGGTCTTGATCGTCTGCTGCACGTCGCCCGCGACGCCGTTCTCGCCGATCCCGTTGACCGCCAGCAGATTGCCGCCGTACGACGCGGAGAACAGGTAGCGGCCCGACGCATCGGTCGACACGTAGGCCATGCTCTCCGCGAGCGGCGAGCGGCCCAGCTCGATCAGCCGCCCGTCGAGCGGATTGATCGCGAAGCTGACGACGCGATACGGCGTCGAGCGCAGCGCCGCATACAGCCGATGATGATCGGGCGACAGCGCCATCGGCATCACGGTCCCGCCGACCGGCACGGTTTCGATCGCGCGCAGCGCGCCGCTCGACGTGTCGACGCCGAACACCGAGATGTCGCGGCTGTCGCTGTTCGAGACGTACGCATACGTCGCGGCGTGCGCGGCCGATGCGGCCAGTGCGAATGCGGCGGCCGCGGCGGCGCGCCGAATTGTCTTCATGTTCATGGCGTTCGAGGTCGGGAAATGAGGCGGCACATGTGATTGCGGCGGGTAACGCCAGCGATCAGTACACCGCGTGACCGCTGATGAGGCTCGGCAGCCAGGTGGAGAAGAACGGCAGGTACGTGACGATGTTGATCGCGCTGAAGATCGCGAGGTAATAAGGCCACGCCATCTTCGTCGTCTCGCCGATCGACACGTTGCCGATCGCGCAGCCGACGAACTGCACGGAGCCGATCGGCGGATGCACGAGGCCGAGCGAGCAGTTCAGCAGCAGCATGATCCCGAACTGCACCGGCCCGACGCCGCACGCCATCGCGATCGGCAGGAACAGCGGCGTCGTGATCAGGATGTGCGCGGCCATGTCGACGAACGTGCCGAGGAACACCTGGATGACGTTGATGTACAGCAGCATCAGCCACGGCGCGGCGGTCGACTGCTTCAGCAGCCCTTCGATCGCATCCGGAATCTCCAGGTACGACATCTGGAAACGCAGCATGTTGGACACGGCGATCAGCAGCAGCACGACGCCCGTCGTACGCGCCGCATGCGACAGCGCGCGGCGCAGTTTCTCGACGGTCAGCGTGCGGTACACGAACGCGGTCAGCACGAGCGAATACACCACCGCGATCGCGGCCGCTTCGGTCGCGGTCGCAATCCCCTTCGCCACGCACACGAGGATGATCGCGATCACCATCAGCCCCGGCACCGCGCCGACGAAGCTGCGCAGCACCGCGTACCAGCCCGGGAACAGCGGCAGCGCAGACGAACCGTCTTCACGACGCGGATAGCCGTGACGCACGGCCTGCCAGTACGCCGCCGCGAGCACGAAGCCCATCACCCACAACACCGGCAGCAGCCCGGAGAACAGCAGGTCGCCGATCGACACGCCGCTCACCTGCTGGCCGTGCAGCAGCCCCGTGATCCCCTGCGCGGCGAACGCGTAGATGATCATGTTGGTCGACGTCGGCATCAGCGCGCCGGCGAGCGACGCGTGGGTCGTCACGTTGACCGCATAGGCCGCGCTGTAGCCTTCGCGCTTCATCAGCGGAATCACCACGCCGCCCATCGCGGACGTATCGGCGGTCGGCGAGCCCGACACACCGCCGAACAGCGTGCACGCGACGACGTTGGCCATCCCGAGACCGCCGCGGAAATGGCCGACGGTCGCCTGCGCGAAGCGCAGGATCCGGTCCGCGATGCCGCCGTGCAGCATCAGTTCGCCGGAGAAGATGAAGAACGGCACCGCGAGGAACGAGAACGCGTTCATCCCCGAGATCATCGACTGCATCGCGGTTGCGATCGGCAGCCCTTCGACCATGTAGGTCAGCACGCATGCCAGCCCGAGCCCGAACGAAACGGGCACGCCGAGCACGAGGAATATCAGAAAACTGACGGACAGAATCGCGAGTTCCATGGCGTTATTGTCCCGACGAAGAGCGACGAAGCGCGAGCAGGTGCTCGAGCGAGAAGAGGATGATGGCGATCGCCGCGGGAATCGTGATCAGGTAGCGCACGCCTTCGGGCAGCCCGATGATCGGAATGCGGTCGCCCATCGTCTCGGCGGCCATGCTGCCGCAGCCGATCATGATCGCGATCGCGAACGCGATCAGGCTCAGGTGCTGGATCGCGATCACCGCCATGCGCGGCCCCGCCGACAGACGCCGCACGAGCGAGTCGAGGCCGATATGGCCGCCGTCGCGCACCTTCATCGCCGCGCCGAACATCGCGATCACGATCACCAGCAGCAACGCGATCGGCTCGACGAAGTCGGGTGCGTTCTCGAACACGTAGCGCATCACGACCGCATAGAACACCAGCAGCGTGAGCGCCGCGAGACACAGCGACGCGATCACGGCCAGTGTACGGAACAGCAGGTCGTTCACGCAGCGCAAGAGCGGCACGGCCGCGCGCGGGCGGCACGGTGCCGCCCCGTCCGCGGCGGCCGCGTCCGGGGAGCCCACGGCCGCCGCGCCGTTCAGGGAAGTGCGACGGGTCACTTGGTCGCCTCGATCTCGTCGACGATCTGCTTCATCTGCGGCGTCTTTTCATACTTGGTCCACAGCGGCTGCATCGCCTTCACGAACGCCGCACGGTCGATCTGCGCGGCCGGCACGATCTTCGCGCCGCCCTTCGTCACCGTCTGCTGCGCCGATGCCTCGCGCGCCGTCCACAGCTTCTGGTAGTACGGCACCGAATCGGCCGCGGCCTTGCGGATTGCCGTCTGCTCCTGCGGCGACAGCGTGTCCCAGGTCTTCTTCGAGAACACCAGCACTTCCGGCGTCATCGCGTGTTCCGTCTCCGAGTAGTCGGGCGCCACTTCGTAGTGCTTGGTTTCTTCGTACGACGGCATGTTGTTTTCCGCTGCGTCGACGAGGCCCGTCTTCAGGCCCGTGTATACCTCGGCGAACGGCATCGGCGTCGGCGTGCCGCCCATCGCCTTGATCTCGTCGACCATCAGGTCGGACGGTTGCACGCGAACCTTCAGCCCCTTCATGTCGGCCGGCGAGCGCACCGGGCGCTTCGCGTAGATCGAGCGTGCGCCGCTCTCGTAGAAAGTCAGCGCGATCATCCCCTTCGCCGAGAACGCGTCGAGGATCTTCTGGCCCGCCGGCCCGTACATCGCCTTGCGGAAATGATCGATGTCGCGGAACAGGAACGGGAACGACGGGATCAGCGACTCCGGCACGATCTCGTTGAACGACGCACCGTTCACGCGCGCCATGTCGATCGCGCCGATCCGCACCTGGTCGACTGTGTCCTTCTCCGAGCCGAGTGCGCTGTTGCCGAACACCTTGATCGAGTCCTTGCCGCCCGTCAGCTTCGACAGCTCGTCGCCCATGTACTTGACCGCCATGTTGGTCGGGAAGTTATCGCCGTGCACGTCCGCCGAGCGAAACACGCGGGCATGGGCAGAGACCGCGAAGCCGGCCATCAGCGCGACGGCCAGTGCAGTACGGGAGCGGGTGAATCGGTGTTTCATCGTCAGTCTCCTTGATGGTTGCTCGTTGTTTCGCGGCGATCGTGGCGGCATCCGCACGCGTCGGTGCCCGGCCTTTCGTCCAATCGCAGTCATACGTTGTATGACGTGTCGTTGGGAATGTACGTCGGTTAATCGTTTAACTCACTTGGTGCATACCCCTATAACGGCTTCTGATACGGGTTTACGGCGTCTCAAGGGGAAAAGCTTTCTCTGTTTGGCGGATAGCTGGCGAAACGTTTTCCGGAAATGGGTCCGCATTTGAATCGATGCGCTGTTGTGTCGTTTTCCCGACGCCAACCGGCATCTTTCGTTTTCATTTCCATGGTTATAGGATGACTGACTACAAAACAGCCACGGCCCCGCACCGCCACGAGCGTGCGCAGGCCCGTGCGTATCGCGGCGCGACCGGCGCTCGTCCGACGACCCGCACGGGCGGCTCGCGCCGCCGTTTCATCGATTGCCGGCAGGCCGTGCACGCGACGCCTTCGCGCCGTGCTGCCGCGCCCCGCCCGAATGACCCGATACCAAACCCGGCCCAGCCCTCAGGCACGGCCACATCAGGAGATATCCGTCATGACATCCCGACCTTCCGGGCCGAATGCACGCCCGCGCGTCCTCCGCCTGTTCGCGGCGCTGCTTGCGACCGCCGCCGCGCTGAGCGCATGCGGCGGCGACGATTCGAGCACCGGCACCAGCGCGGCCGCACCCACGCCTGCGCCGTCCGCGGCAGCGGCGTGTTCCAGGTCGGCGACCACCGTCGACGCCGCGCTGCCGGCCGAGCACCGACGACGCTGCCCGCCGGCCAGGTGTGCAGCACGCTCGAAGCCGCCAATACGCTCGTGAGCCGCCCCGACGGCTCGTTGCCGCCGGAGGCCGATCCGTCGACCGCGGGAGTCGGCAAGGCGGTGTCGAGTGCGACGGCCAACCCCGACCAGGCGCGCATCCAGGCCGCGCTCGACGCGTGCGGCGCGGCGGTCGACGCCCAGGTGGGCGCCACCATCGCCGCCGCCGACGCATCGGCCACCGCCGCACAGAAAATCGCTGCCGTGCCGAACGTGAACATCGCCGGCGCGTCCGGCGAGGAGCTCGCGAAGCCGAAGTACCGCGCGAGCAAGTTCGCGGTGCGGCTCGTCGTCAATCAGGGCGGCGCCGGCAACAGCTTCATCAGCGGGCCGCTGACGCTGCCCTCCGGCGTGACGCTGTGGATCGACAAGGGCGTCACGCTGTACGCATCGCGCGACGTGAAGGCGTATGCGCCGAACGCCGCCGGGCCGTACTGCGGCAACACGGCGGTCAGCGCGACCAAGGCCGGCAGCTCGTCGAACTGCCTCGCGCTGATCACCGGCACGAACCTCGTGAATTCGGCGGTGGTCGGCGACGGCCGGATCGACGGGCGCGGCTACGCCGAACTCGTGACGTCCGACGCGAAATATCCGCTGATGAAGGTCGACATGACCTGCTCGAACACGTACGCGGCATACAAGAGCGGCAACGTCGCACCGGACGGCACCGCGTGCGACGACGGCGGCACCGTCGTCGATTCGAAGTCGACCGTGCGCAACATGACGTGGTGGGATCTCGCGTACCTCGGCAACATGGTGCAGAACGGCACGACCGGCTTCGGCTCGCAGTCGAACTTCCGGCTGATGGTGTTCAACTACGCGAAGAACCTGACGCTGTACCGCATCACGCTGAACAACAGCCCGAACTTCCATGTGGTGCCGAGCGGTGTCGACGGGCTGACGATCTGGAACGTGAAGGTGCAGACACCGACGCTCGCCGCGTTCGCGAACCCGGCCGGCAACGGCAATCCGCTGTACAACGGGCAGACGTTCAACGCGGACAACGTGAAGAACACCGACGCATTCGACCCGGGTTCCGCATCGAAGCCGACTTCGACCACGCTGTCGACCGGCAGCACGACGAGCTCGACCGGAGCGATTTCGTTCGACGGCTACCTGAAGAACTTCGTGTTCGCGTACAACTACGTGAGCACCGGTGACGACGACATCGCGCTCAAGGGCAGCAGCAACCCGTCGCCCGCCGGCTCGGGCCTGTTCGGCATCGACGGCAATCGCGACGTGCGCTCGGACCGCAAGGCCGGTGTCGTGATCGCACACAACCACATCTACTGGGGGCACGGGATCTCGATCGGCAGCGAGACCAACGCAGGCGTGACCAACGTCCAGGTCTACGACAATTCGTTCTGGGATTCGGAAGAGGGCCTGCGGATCAAGTCCGACTACGCGCGCGGCGGCGAGGTGAGCAACATCCACTACTCGGACATCTGCATCCGCGATGCGAAGAACGCGTTGCTGTTCACGCCGTACTACAGCACCAAGGCCGTGCCGGCGAGCGGGCCGCTGTATCCGAACTTCCATGACATCTCGATCGCCAATGTCGTGATCATGGGCTCGGCGGGCGTGAAGCTGCAGGGGTTCGAAGCGAATACCGGCGGCTACGGCGAACCGGCGTTCCCGCTCGTGATGTCGCTCACCGACGTGGTGGCCGATACGCCCGACGGCATCTCGACGATCGCATCCGACGCGAACCTCACGCTGCACAACGTGAACCTGCCGGTGTTCGCGTCGACCGCGAACCGCGTCGTCGTGAACGGCACCGCGACCCGCTCGATCGATCCGGCCAGCGTGCTCGACTGCAGCAAGGCGTTCGTCGACTTCCCGGGTATCGACCAGTCGAACCCGTTCGGCTCGACGTGGGCGCCGTCGTTGTAACGACGACGTGACGACCCCGGTTCCCTGCGTTCGTGCGGGGGATCGGAGTCGGGATGGCGGGCGCACCGGTCTTGCGCCATTCCGCGAATCGCGAAGGGAGGTGTGCGATGCAGAACATCGGAACGTCGGCGGGACAGCGTCAGGACACGCCGTTGAACCCGGGCGATGAAGAACCGCGCGATGCGCCGGGGGGCGGCGAGGATCCGTGTATGGCGTGTCGCGGTACCGGCATGATCGAAGGACAACCGTGCACGGTGTGCGGCGGGACGGAGAAGGTACTGCAGGGGATCGGGAGCGGTTGGTGCGGAGTCAGCGCAGGCAGGCAACCCGGTTCGGCCATGCGCCGAGAACCCAAACACCGCATTCGCCCTCGCGTCAGCGCTGCAATCGACCACGGCAGGCTTGCGCCGCGCGGTGCGCGGCAACGATGTCAGCGACCGGCGCGCCGGTCCCGCAAAAACGCATTCAACTCGCCGCCCGCATGCTCGATATGCCGCTTCAGCAACGATGCCGCCGTACGCGTATCGCCCTTGCGGCACAACGCGACCAGTTCAGCGTGCTCGGATTCGGCAACGTCGCGCGCGGCTTCGGACAACGACAGCTGCACACGCGTGTAGCGGTCCGTCTGCTGCAGCAGCGACGCGACGATCGCGGACGTCTTCGGCTGGTCGGCGCGCGACAGCAGCAGATGATGGAGTTCGGTGTTCAGCTCGCCCCAGCGCCCGGACTGGCTCGCGTGCAGGACTTCGCTGTATTCCTCGAGGATCGCGTCGAGCCGCGCGAAATCGTCGACTGTCAGCTTCGGAATGGATTTTTTCAGCAGCACGGGCTCCAGCAGCGCGCGCAGTTCGAACAGTTCGGTGATGTCCTCCGGGGACAGCTCCGACACGATCGCGCCCTTGTGGGGCAGGATCTTCACCAGCCCTTCGCTCTCGAGTTGCACCAGCGCTTCGCGCAGCGGGATGCGGCTGATGCCCAGTTCGGTGGCCAGCGCATCCTGGCGCAGCTGATAGCCGTCGACATACTCCCCCGTCAGAATGCGGCGGCGCAATTCGTTCGCTGCGGCTTCGGCGCGCGTGGCGTAGACAAGAGCTGGGCGTTTCTCGTTCATGTTGCGGTTCGGACTGGGGATGGCGGTCAGGCAAGCGCCGACGCCGCGGCGACGGATATTGCATATTTTCTACAATATTAGCAGAGCGCCCCTGCCGCCGAGCGTCGACGGCAGGATATCTCGACGCCGCGCCGCGCTTGCGCCGCTCCATCAAAAAAGCCACCCTCGCGGGTGGCTTCCATGCATGCGCTCCGGTTTCGGCCGCCGGAATCACGCACTCGTGCGCCGATTGGCTTCGACATCGACGTCGCGCAGCGACTTGCCGCGCGTTTCCTTCGCGAGACCGACACACACGATCGAGATCGCCGCCGCCGCGACCAGATAAAACGCGATCGGCGTCGACGAATGATAGCGGTCGAGCAGCGACAGCCCGATGAGCGGCGCGAGCGAGCCGGCCATCAGCGGCGCGACCTGGTAGCACAGCGACAGCGCGGTATAGCGCACGTTGGTCGGGAACATCTCTGTCATCAGCGCCGAATACGGCGAATACGTCATCGATTCGATGAACAGGCCCAGCACGATCGCGGCCATGATGATCCAGTCGTTGCCGGTGTCCATCATCGGGAACGCGACGAAGCCCCAGCCGGCGGTCAGCACGGCGCCTGTCAGGTACACCGGCTTGCGGCCGACCAGGTCCGACATCAGCCCCATCAGCGGGATGAACACGAAGTGGATCGCGTTGGCCGCGAACATCAGCTTCAGGATCCGCGTGGTGTCGAAGCCGACGATCAGCTTCAGGTAGGTCAGCGAGAACGTGACGACCATGTAGTACAGGATGTTCTCGGCGAAACGTGCGCCGATGCCGATCAGCACCTGACGCCAGTGATACTTCAGCACGTGAACCACGCCGAGCTGCTTTTCCTGCTTCTTCTCGCGGCGCGCCTGCGCTTCCTTGAAGATCGGCGCATCGTCGACCTTGCGGCGAATCCAGAAGCCGATCAGCACCACCACCGCCGAGAACCAGAACGCCGCGCGCCAGCCCCATGACAGGAAGTCGGCCTCCGACAGCGAGCTCGACAGCACCAGCAGGATGATGGTGGCGACCAGGTTGCCGGCGGGCACGCCGGCTTGCGGCCAGCTGGCCCAGTAGCCGCGGCGGTTGTCGGGGCTGTGTTCGCTGACCAGCAGGATCGCGCCGCCCCACTCGCCGCCGAACGCGAAGCCCTGGATCAGGCGCAGCGTGACCAGCAGCGCCGGCGCCCAGTAGCCGATCGAATCGAAAGTCGGCAGGCAACCCATCAGGAAGGTCGTGATGCCGACCACGACCAGGCTCACCTGCAGCAGATATTTGCGGCCGAACTTGTCGCCGTAGTAACCGAACACCAGCCCACCGATCGGACGCGCGGCGAAGCCCACCGCATACAGTGCGAACGCGGCGAGCAGGCCGTCGATCGGGTTGCCCGTCTTCTTGAAGAAGTGCGTGCCGAACACCAGTGCCGACGCCGTTCCATACAGGAAGAACTCGTACCACTCCGCCACCGAGCCGACCATCGACGCCGCGACGACCCGTTTCAATTCCCGCTTCGACGACGCATCCTGCACGCCGGTTGCGTTACCTGGCGAGACTGCCTCGCCGACCTGACCTGTCATCTCCGTATCTCCTCTCGTTATCTTCCATTTCCCTTGACGGGGCGGCTCGCGAGTAAGCGCGCCGAAAGATTTTATACAATATTCAATACACGATCTACGAAATCCCGAAAATGCTTTCGGCAGAAATGCGACACGGCGGACGGCATTGGGCGACCGGGCTGGAAGGTTGCGGGCGGGAGAATCGTTGTCGGAAGAAAGCACGGCGGGAACCAGCTTTCAGAACGCCGGCCGGGCTTTGAAGACTGTCGGGCGGGCGCGAGAGCGCAGAAAGAGGCATCGCCCCGCTTCGTCGCGATGCTCCTGCGATCGCCGCCGGAGGCCGTTGCGATGCGGCTCTCCGCCGCTTGCGCGCACCCGATGCCGCCACCTTCGTCACGCCCTTTTTATTTTATATTGTATAAAATATGCGAACTGGCTAGAATGACCTCGTCGATGGCTGACTCTCGGGCGAAACCGGAGGCAACGTTTCGGCACCGAGGCAAACAAGAGGTGGCCAACCGCCGTCCCGATCACGCGGACGAGACGGCGGGCGCGTACAGCCCAAGTTGCCAGCAATGGCAGTTGACCCTATCTGAATGAGGAAACGAGATGAGCGACAACATTTTTACCGGCACCATTCCGGCCCTGATGACTCCGTGCACCGCTGACCGTCAGCCGGATTTCGACGCGCTGGTAAAGAAGGGCAAGGAGCTGGTGGCACTCGGCATGCGCGCGGTGGTGTACTGCGGCTCGATGGGCGACTGGCCGCTGCTGACCGAAGCGCAGCGCCAGGAAGGCGTCGCGCGTCTGGTCGAAGCCGGCGTGCCGACCATCGTCGGCACCGGTGCCGTGAACTCGAAGGAAGCCGTGTCGCACGCGGCGCATGCCGCCAAGGTTGGCGCGCACGGCCTGATGGTGATCCCGCGCGTGCTGTCGCGCGGCGCGTCCCCGGCCGCACAGAAGGCGCACTTCGCCGCGATCCTGAACGCCGCGCCGAACCTGCCGGCCGTGATCTACAACAGCCCGTACTACGGTTTCGCGACCCGCGCCGACCTGTTCTTCGAACTGCGCCGCGCACACCCGAACCTGATCGGCTTCAAGGAATTCGGCGGCGCCGCCGACATGCGCTACGCAGCGGAGAACATCACGTCGCAGGACGATAGCGTGACGCTGATGGCCGGTGTCGACACGCAAGTGTTCCACGGTTTCGTGAACTGCGGCGCAGCAGGCGCGATCACCGGTATCGGCAACGCACTGCCGCGCGAAGTGCTGCAACTGGTCGAGCTGTGCAAGAAGGCCGCGCAAGGCGATGCAGTGGCGCGTGTGCGTGCGAAGGAACTGGAATCGGCGCTGGCCGTGCTGTCGTCGTTCGACGAAGGCTGCGACCTGGTCCTGTTCTACAAGCACCTGATGGTGTTGAACGGCGACACGGAATACACGCTGCACTTCAACGAAACGGATGCGCTGAGCGACGCGCAACGCAACTACGCGGAAGCGCAGTACACGCTGTTCCGCAACTGGTACGCGAACTGGTCGAAGACGATCGCGTAAGCGGTTTCGCACGATGCTTGCGATACGCGGCCGCGAAGCGGCTGCGTGATGGAAAAGCCACGGAGGAATCCGTGGCTTTTTGTTTTCGGGAGTCCGGCGATTTCCGTGGATATCGCCGGCGTCGGACGCTATATCCCGCAGCCCGCATCAACCCGCGCGACACGTCGGCGCGCGCGCCCTCGGCATCGAATTCAAGACGAAGCTTCGCATCGGCCTGGCGGGTCACGCCGCGGCGCATGGCGACGATCGACGCAAAGAGGGCGACGAGAAAGAAAGCGGTAAGCATGATGTTGCGCCTTACCGGCCAGACCGGATATCGCGTCTGGCGGCGACCGCGTGCGATCGTGTCGCACATCGTCGTGGCTGTGTCCGTGGATTTCAGCGGGCCGCAGAACAGCGCGGCAATGTCGTGTAAATCGGAGCGCGAGAACATGCGAAGCCGATGGCTGCCAGGCTGGAGCGGTCTGGAAGTAACAGAGCGGGTCGGCCAAGGTCAGACACCGAATCCATCATACTGATGGCCGACACATGCCGCCGGCCCGGCATCGCCGCAATGCAACGCCGTCAGGTGTCTCCAAGGAAAGCCGCGAGCGCACCCCGTCGCTACTTCTGCATCGCAACGCGCGACTCCATCCCGCCGATCTTCTCGAGCAGCGCGTCGCCGAGTCTCCTGACGTCGCGCGGCAAGCCGGGGATGACCAGCAACGCTTCGATCCGGCCCCGCCAGTAACTCGGACGACTCACGCGCATCGCGCACGGCATCACCACGTCGCCCGCCCCGGTATCGCTTTCCAGCAGCGCGACCATGCGCTGGATGTGCGAGAGCTCACGCTCTACATAGTCTCTAGTCAGCATCTGATGAAGCCCCCCGAAACACGGCGCCCGGCCCGTCGCAATCGGCGCGTCGCCGCATGGTCCTTCGTCCGCCCGCTCGCCTTACTCGCCTTGCGGCACGATACACGTGTCCTGTGTCAGAACATCGTCCGCAGGCGCGACGACTTCGTTCATATCATCGGATCAAAGGCCGCGCAGTCGCGCGACATGCTGTCGTCGCGCCGCACCGGCTGCATTCGCACCCCGATATTCTGTTGCCGATCGTAGACACTCGCCCCGTCGCCGGCATCCCCAAAATTGAGGACGCTTGCTAGAATCGATCGCACCGCGTCCGTATCACGTGCCAGCGCGCGCGATCCGGCGCACGCGGTGAGACGACACGCGCAACGCGCCGCGTGTGCGGCAACCGGGGAACGGGGATGTCCAAGGTACGATCGGCCGACGAGTCGATCGCGGCGCTCTACACGGCCGCCATCGACCCCGAACAGTGGGATGTCGCGCTCAAGGCCCTCACGGCGCTCGCCGATGCGCGGGCCGCGAACTGCTTCGTGCACGATGCGCGCGCCGGCACCTTCCTCGAATACCACTTCACCGGCTACGGCTCGGCCTGGGCCGATGCGTACGCGAGCCACTATCACAGCCTCGATCTCGCGCGTGGCGTGCTGATGCGCGAGCCGGCCGGTCGCATGTATCCGATGCATCGCTTCCTGCCCAATCGGGTGATCGAGCGCAGCGAGTATTACCAGGACTTCTACATTCGCGAAGGGCTGCGCTACTCGTGCGGCGGAATGCGGCTCGATGGCGGCCGGCGGCTGATGCTCGCCGTGCATCGTCCGCTCAATCACCGGCCGTACGATGCGCATACGACACGCGAACTGCAGCGCGTGCTCGATCACCTGCCGAACGTGTTCCGCCTCCGGCAAACGGCCGCGCCGCCTGCGGCGAGCCGCGAGCCGCTGATGGCCGCGGCACTCGATGCGCTACCGCGCGCCGTGATCGTCGTCGACGACACGCTGCGCGTGCGCTATCTGAATGCCGCCGCGCTCGCGATGCTGCAGGAATCGGCGGAGATCCGCGCGCAAGCCGATCGGCTCGTGCTATGGGCGCCGCAGGTCGCGGCGCAACTCGTGCAACGGGTCAGGGATGCGTGTACGCCGTGTCCGATCGTCGAACCGTTGCCGCTCTATGCGCTCGATCGCGAGCAGCGCCCGACGCTGGAAATCCACGTCGTGCCGCTGAAACCGCAATTGACCGCGCCGCTCGATCGCGACACGCGGCCGCTCGCGATGCTGCTGTTGCGCCGACCGTTCCGGCGCATCGTGCAACCGGAAGCGGAGCAGCGTCCGTTCTCGCTCACGCGCGCGGAAATGGCGGTGGCAACGGGCATTGCGCGCGGACAGACGCCAGCCGAATACGCGGCCTGCACCGGCGTGCGGATCAGCACCGTGCGCAGCCAGATCAAGGCGATCTTCGGGAAGACGGGGGTGCGGCGCATCGCGGATCTGGTCGCGTTGTTCGGTGATTGACGGCGCTTGCCGCAACCCGCTGATGCGGATCGCGCAGCGTTTTCCGTGAAGCCGGAGTGAATCGTCAGTCGGTTGGGCACGCATGCGATCCTTCCGGACGACCCGCACAGATTGCGCGATTTCCCCTGGCGTTTTGCGCGCTCCCGAAAAAAATCTGCCACGTTTGCCTTCTATTTGTTGGCTGCGGGAATCGAAATAATGTCTCCATCGAGCGGCACGTTGTGCCGCGCCAACTCC
>NZ_JAGIXF010000113.1:0-16614 GCF_021483755.1 Burkholderia sp. WTPI3
CGCGAGGGCGCCGCACGTGTCACAGGTGAGGAGAGGGTCATGTTCAACGCAGTCGTCGACGCACCGTTCGGCAAGGTCGGCATCCGCACCGATGCCGCGGTGGTGCGCGAGATCGTCTATCTGCCCGAATCGATGAAGTCGGTCGACCCGGACTCGCCGCTCGCGAAGCGCGCGGTCAGGCAGATCGAACGTTATTTCGAGCGTGCGTCGGCGCGCTTCGACCTGCCGCTCGCGGAAGTCGGCAGCGCGTTCCAGCATCGCGTGTGGAACGTGATCAGCGACATTCCGCCGGGCACGGTGCTGACCTACGGTCAAGTCGCGAAGCGCATCGGCAGCGCGCCGCGCGCGGTCGGCCAGGCGTGCGGCGCGAACTATTTTCCGCTCGTGATTCCATGCCATCGCGTCGTCGCGGCGGGCGGCCTCGGCGGCTTCGCGAATCACGACGACAACGGCTATTACCAGCAAGTGAAGCGCTGGCTGCTCGCGCACGAAGGTGTGCCGTACCGATGAGCGAACCGCTGCTTTCCCCCGACGCAGGGTCCGACGACGACGCGGCCGCGGCATCGCCCGCGCTGCGCGCGAGCCGCGCGTCGATCGACGTGTTCTGCGATGCGCTGTGGCTCGAGCACGGGCTCGCGCGCAATACGCTCGACGCATACCGGCGCGATCTGGTGCTGTTTTCCCGCTGGCTGGCAGCGACGCATGACGCGCCGCTCGATGCGGCCGACGAATCGATGGTGACGGGCTATATCTCCGCGCGCAGCGACGGCAAGGCGACCTCGTCGAACCGTCGTTTGTCGGTGTTCCGGCGCTATTACGGCTGGGCCGTGCGCGAACATCATGCGAGCGCCGATCCGACGCTGCGGATCACGTCGGCGAAGCAGGCCGCGCGCTTTCCGTCGACGTTGTCCGAGGCGCAGGTCGAGGCGCTGCTCGGCGCGCCCGACATCGACACGCCGCTCGGCTTGCGCGATCGCACGATGCTCGAGCTGATGTACGCGAGCGGGCTGCGCGTGAGCGAGCTCGTCACGCTGAAGACGGTCGAGGTCGGGCTCAACGAAGGCGTCGTGCGCGTGATGGGCAAGGGTTCGAAGGAGCGGCTCGTGCCGTTCGGCGAAGTCGCGCACGGCTGGATCGAGCGCTATCTGCGCGAGGCGCGGCCGGCGCTGCTCGGTGCGCGCGCGGCCGACGCGCTGTTCGTGACCGCGCGCGGCGACGGGATGACGCGTCAGCAGTTCTGGAACATCATCAAGCGCCATGCGCAGCGCGCCGACGTGCGCGCGCACCTGTCGCCGCACACGCTGCGGCACGCGTTCGCGACGCACCTGCTGAACCACGGCGCCGACCTGCGCGTCGTGCAGCTGCTGCTCGGTCACAGCGACATCTCGACCACGCAGATCTACACGCACGTCGCGCGCGAGCGGCTGAAGACGCTGCACGCGCAGCATCATCCGCGCGGCTGATTCGGCGCGTACCGGGCGGGTCGCGCGCCGGTACGCGCTGCGCGTTACGCGAGTTCGCGCAGCCTGTGCTTGAGCACCTTGCCGGTCGATGCGGCCGGCAGCGCATCGAGTATGCGGATGTGCGCGGGGCGCTTGTAAGGCGCGAGGCGTTCCGCGCACCAGGCGTGCAGCGCGGCCTCGGTCGCTGCCGCGCCCTGCATCAGCTCGACGAACGCGAGCACTTCCTCGTTGCCCTCGACCGCACGGCCGATGACCGCCGCCTGCACGACGTCCGGATGCGCGTTCAGCACCTGTTCGACTTCGACCGGATACACGTTGAAGCCCGAACGGATGATCAATTCCTTGCTGCGGCCCGCGATCGTCACCGCGCCGTCGGCCCCCTGCCGCGCGAGATCGCCGGTACTCAGCCAGCCGTCGGGCGACACGGCGGCACGCGTTGCGTCCGCGTTGCGGTAGTAGCCGAGCATCACGTTCGGCCCGCGCACGCGAATTTCGCCTACTTCACCGGGCGGCACGTCGGTGCCGTCGGGTGCGACGATCCGCATCTCGACACCGGGAATCGGCACGCCGACCGAGCAATCGGTGCGCGGCGCGTCGAGCGGTGTCTGCGTGATCGTCGGGCTGCTTTCGGTCATCCCGTAGCCGTTGTGCAGCGGCACGCCGTAGCTGCGCTCGACGCGTGCCTTCAGGTCGGCGTCGAGCGGCGAGCCGCCCGAATACGCGAAGCGCAGGCGCGGCGCGTGCCACGCGTGAGCGTGCGTATGCAGGTGCTCGAGCAGCTTTGCGTGCATCGCGGGCACGCCCTGGAAGATCGTCACCCCTTCGTCGGCCAGCGCGACGCGCACGGCCTCCGGCGAAAAGCGCGGTGCGAGCCGCAGCGTCGCGCCTGCATACAGGCTGCCGAGGCAGACCGACGCGAGCCCGTATACGTGCGAAACCGGCAGCACCGTGTACACCACGTCGTCGGGCGACACGCGGCGCAGCGTGCTCGAGGTTGCCGCGATGAACAGCAGGTTGCGATGCGACAGCATCACGCCTTTCGGCGCGCCCGTGGTGCCGGTCGTGTAGATCAGCGCCGCGCATTGGGCGGCGCCGTCGGTCGCGACGGGCTCGCCGGGGGCGTTCGCGTCGAGCCGGTGCGACCACGCGCCGATGTCGATCGGCAGCGCGCCGGCCGGCGTCGCGTCGTAGCGCGCCGCGTGCGTGCGCGCATCGGGCGACGCTTCCGTCGCGAAGGCGATCAGTTTCGGCTGCGCGTGCGCGGCGATCGCATCGAGTTCGCCGGCCGACAGCCGCGCGTTCGTCATCAGGGCCCATGCGTCGACGCGTGCGACCGCGAACAGCAGCGCGATCTGCGCGACGCTGTTTTCGGCTACGATCATCACGCGGTCGCCGCCGCGCACGCCGAGGCTCGCGAGCCGTTCGGCGGCCGCGTCGACGGCGCGCGCCAGCTCGCCGTACGACAGGCGGCGCGCGTCCTCGATCAACGCCGGGTGCGCGGGCGCGCGCGCGGCCCAGCGGGCGGGCACGTCGGCGATACGATCGGGCAACGCGGCGAGCAGGGCCGCGACGTCGAGCGGCGCGGATGAGCGGTCAGACGAGGTCATGGCGTCTCCAGTGGAAGGGCCGGGCGGCGGCACGGCGATATTTGCGAACGATCGTGCCATGACGGCGCGTACGCCACAACCGGCCAATCGGGCAATAACGCTTCGCACGCGCCGCAATGATGGGGCGTCGCGGGGCGTCGGCTTCGGCCGGTACCCGAGGGGGCCGCGAGTATAGCGCCGGCGTGCCGCGCATTCGCGCGAGCCCGTGACGGGCGATCGTGCAATGGCGCCCGCCCGCCGGTCGTTCGCCATTAAAATGCCGCCATGAGCAAATCCAGACACGTGTCCGAGACACCCGCGACCCAGTTGCTGCGCCGCCACGGCGTCGCGTTCGGCGAGCATCCGTACGAATACGTCGAGCACGGCGGCACCGGCGAATCGGCGCGCCAGCTCGGCGTCGACGAACATAGCGTCGTGAAGACGCTCGTGATGGAGGACGAGCACGCGAAGCCGCTGATCGTGCTGATGCACGGCGACCGCACGGTGTCGACCAAGAACCTCGCGCGGCAGATCGGCGCGAAGCGCATCGAGCCGTGCAAGCCCGAGGTCGCGAACCGCCACTCCGGCTACCTGGTCGGCGGCACGTCGCCGTTCGGCACGCGCAAGACGATGCCCGTGTACGTAGAATCGACGATCCTCGAATTGCCGACGATCTACCTGAACGGCGGCCGCCGCGGCTATCTCGTGAGCCTCGCGCCCTCGGCGCTCACGACGCTGCTCGGCGCGACGCCCGTGCAGTGCGCGAGTGTCGACTGAGGGTTTCACCTTCGTGGCAGACCGTGCTCGTTCGGTAGAATGGGCGCCGTTTCGGCCGGTCGGCCCGCGTGGCCGGTCGCCACTGCCTGCCGGCGGAGCGTCGCGACGGCGTCTGCCGCAACCGGCCGGCACGCCGTGCCCGGCCGTCCCTTCACCGATACGTTGAAAGAAGAGTTCTCCGCATGCAGATCCTGCTCGCCGCACTTGTTGCCTACCTGATCGGTTCGGTGTCGTTCGCCGTCGTCGTCAGCGCCGCAATGGGCCTGGCCGATCCCCGTTCGTACGGGTCGAAGAATCCCGGCGCGACCAACGTGCTGCGCAGCGGCAACAAGAAGGCCGCAATCCTGACGCTCGTCGGCGACGCGTTCAAGGGCTGGATCGCCGTCTGGCTCGCACGGCACTTCGGGCTGCCCGACGTCGCGGTCGCCTGGGTCGCCATCGCCGTGTTCCTCGGCCACCTGTATCCGGTGTTCTTCCGCTTCCAGGGCGGCAAGGGCGTCGCGACCGCGGCCGGCGTGCTGCTCGCCGTGCACCCGGCGCTCGGGCTCGCGACCGCGCTGACCTGGCTGATCATCGCGTTCTTCTTCCGCTATTCGTCGCTCGCGGCGCTGGTGGCGGCCGTGTTCGCGCCGCTGTTCGACGTGTTCCTGTTCGGCATGCCGGGCCACAACCCGATCGCATGGGCCGTGCTCGCGATGAGCGTGCTGCTCGTGTGGCGTCATCGCGGCAACATCTCGAAGCTGCTGGCGGGGCAGGAAAGCCGGATCGGCGACAAGAAGAAGGCAGCGGCCGACGGCGGCGCGCAGGATGGCGGGAAAGCCTGAAGGAAGGAATGACTGCCGCCGCCCGCCGGGGCGCCTCGCCTGCGCGGGGCCCGGCGGCGCGGCATGACCGGCCGACGGCGTTGATCAGTCGCGGAAGTTGTTGAAGTCGAGCGGGGTGTCGGTCACGTCCTTGCGCAGCATGGCGATCACGTTTTGCAGATCGTCGCGCTTCGTGCCGGCCACGCGTACCGCGTCGCCCTGGATGCTCGCCTGCACCTTGATCTTGCTGTCTTTCACGAGCCTGACGATCTTCTTCGCGAGATCGCCCGTCACGCCTTTCTTCACGGTGACGATCTGCTTGACCTTGTCGCCGCCGATCTTTTCGACCTTGCCGTAATCGAGGAAGCGCACGTCGACGTTGCGCTTGGCCAACTTGTTGATCAGCACGTCCTTGACCTGGCCGAGCTTGAAATCGTCGTCGGCGAACAGCGTGAGCTCGCGCTCCTTCTGCTCGACGCGTGCGTCGGAGCCCTTGAAGTCGAAGCGTGTCGAAATTTCCTTGTTCGACTGCTCGATGGCGTTCTTCACTTCGATCATGTTCGCTTCGGAAACGACGTCGAACGATGGCATGGCATTCTCCCTTGAGATGCGGGCGCCCGGCTCGCGCACGGGCACTCGCTATAATTGCGGACTGTTTGCCATTTTACCGATGCCCCTTCGTTTGCCCAAGGCCGGCCGTGCGCCTGCTGGGCGGACGTGACCGCGAATGCCGATGCCTCCTGACGATTCCGCCCTGTCGCTGCTCCCCGACCATCCGCTCGCCGCGCACAACACGTTCGGCATCGGCGCGCGCGCGCGCTTCGCCGCACGCATCACGGATGCGGCGCAGTTCGCGGCGCTGCATCGCGACCCGCGCGTCGCGAACCTGCCGCAACTCGTGCTCGGCGGCGGCAGCAACGTCGTGTTCACGCGTGATTTCGACGGCGTCGTGCTGCTCGACGAGATCGCCGGCCGCCGCGTCGTGCGCGAAGACGATGACGCATGGTACGTCGAGGCCGGCGGCGGCGAGACGTGGCACGCGTTCGTCGCATGGACGCTCGAGCACGGGATGCCGGGCCTCGAGAACCTCGCGCTGATTCCGGGCACCGTCGGCGCCGCGCCGATCCAGAACATCGGTGCTTATGGCCTCGAGATGAAGACGTATTTCGATTCGCTGGTCGCCGTCGAGCTCGCGACGGGGCGCAGCGAGCGCTTCGACGCCGCGCGCTGCGCATTCGGTTATCGGGACAGCTTCTTCAAGCGGGAAGGGCGCGGCCGTTTCGCGATCGTGGCGGTGACGTTCCGGCTGCCCAAGCGCTGGACGCCGCGGCTCGGCTATGCGGACGTCACGCGCGAGCTCGACGCGCGCGGCATCGCGGCCGATGCGGCGACGCCGCGCGACGTGTTCGACGCGGTCGTCGCGATCCGCCGCGCGAAGCTGCCCGATCCGCTCGTGCTCGGCAACGCGGGCAGCTTCTTCAAGAATCCGGTGATCGATGCCGCGCAGTTCGATGCGCTGCGCGCGCGCGCGCCGGACGTCGTGTCGTATCCGCAGCCGGACGGGCACGTGAAGCTCGCGGCCGGCTGGCTGATCGATCGCTGCGGCTGGAAAGGGCGCGCGCTTGGCGCCGCGGCCGTGCACGACCGGCAGGCACTCGTGCTGGTCAATCGCGGCGGCGCGACGGGCGCCGACGTGCTCGCGCTGGCACGCGCGATCCAGGACGACGTGCGCACGCGCTTCGGCGTCGAGCTCGAACCGGAACCGGTCTGCCTGTAACGCGGCTTTCAATCCCGGCTTTCAATCCCGTTTCGCCGGCACAAACAAAAAGCGCCGATCGACGATCGGCGCTTTTTTGGCCTGCCGCCGGATTGCGGCGGCGCGCGCGTGCTGCGCTCAGTGCTTGAGGCGGCCGAGCAGCAGGAACTCCATCAGCGCCTTCTGCACGTGCAGGCGGTTTTCCGCTTCGTCCCACACGACGCTTTGCGGGCCGTCGATCACGCCGGCCGTCACTTCCTCGCCGCGGTGGGCGGGCAGGCAATGCATGAACAGCGCATCGGCGTTCGCATGGCCCATCATTTCCTCGTCGACGCACCAGTCGGCGAACGCCTGCTTGCGTGCTTCGTTCTCGGCTTCGAAACCCATGCTCGTCCACACGTCGGTCGTCACGAGATCGGCGCCCTTGCATGCTTCGTTCGGATCGTCGAACACCTCGTAGAACGGCGCGCTGTCCGGCGACACGAGCTTCATGTCGAGCGCATAGCCTGGTGGCGTCGACAGGCGCAGCTTGAAGCCGAGGATCTGCGCGGCCTCGATCCACGTGTACAGCATGTTGTTCGCGTCACCGACCCACGCGACCGTCTTACCGGCGATCGGGCCGCGGTGCTCGTAGTACGTGAAGATGTCGGCTAGCACCTGGCACGGGTGGTATTCGTTGGTCAGGCCGTTGATCACCGGCACGCGGGAATTCTGCGCGAAGCGCGTGATCACGTCCTGCTCGAACGTGCGGATCATGATGATGTCGACCATCCGCGAGATGACTTGCGCGGAATCCTCGACGGGCTCGCCGCGGCCGAGCTGCGTGTCGCGCGTGCTCATGAAGACCGCGTGGCCGCCGAGCTGGAAGATGCCGGCTTCGAACGACAGCCGCGTGCGCGTCGAGCTCTTCTCGAAGATCATCGCGAGCGTGCGGTCGTGCAGCGGGTGATAGGTCTCGTAGTTCTTGAACTTGCGTTTCAGGATACCCGTGCGTTCGAGCACGTACTCGTAGTCTTCCAGCGAGAAATCCTTGAACTGCAGGTAGTGACGAATGGTTTTGGCGGTCATGAAACGAAATACGGCGGGTCTCACCCGGCAGCGAGGCCGGACGGCGCCGCCGTCGGGTGTGGATAACTCAAAGCAGCATAAAGGATTTTCTGTGCTTTGACGAGCTACGACGAAAACCGGGGCGCGATCGAAGCGGGTCCCGGTCGGGTGCCGGAGGGTGTCGG
Organism: Burkholderia sp. WTPI3; assembly: GCF_021483755.1. Taxonomy (NCBI): domain Bacteria; kingdom Pseudomonadati; phylum Pseudomonadota; class Betaproteobacteria; order Burkholderiales; family Burkholderiaceae; genus Burkholderia; species Burkholderia sp. WTPI3. The sequence continues at coordinate 7,618 of NZ_JAGIXF010000113.1, forward strand.
AAGAGGGGCCGCGAGACGACGCGTGATGGCGCGCTGCGGTATAATTCAAAAGTTTTCTCCAGCCCGGCAGGCAAGCCGTTTCGCGCTCTGCCGGACACAAGCCATGCGCTGCACAAATCCGGTGCGGCGCACCGGTGGCGCGCATCGAAGGCCTGTTTTTCAGGGCGTCGGAGCGCTTGCGCCGCCGTCCACTCCAGCTTTGTGTTCGCGTACTCAGGCGCTGTTGCCTGGGCATCGCCGGGCCGTCACTTGGGTAACCACATGGCTGAAACCCCTCCGACCGAATTCTTCATCCAGGGCATCACGAAAGACGGGAAAAAGTTTCGCCCGAGCGACTGGTCGGAGCGTCTGGCCGGCGTGATGGCCTGCTTCGGGCCAGGTGCGAGCGGGCGGAATGCGCGCCTGAAATATTCGCTGTACGTGCGCCCGACGATGATCGGCGACCTGAAATGCGTGATCCTCGATTCCCGGCTGCGCGACATCGAGCCGATGGCATTCGATTTCGTGCTGAATTTCGCGAAGGACAACAACCTCGTCGTCAGCGAGGCGTGCGAGCTGCCGGACTACAGCGAGAAGAAATGAGTGCGGCGGGTGAGGGCGCTTCGCGCATGCGGCGCGCGCCCAATGCCCGGCCGGCATGATGTCCGGACGACGCGCAGCAAAAAAGCCCGCCTAGGCGGGCTTTTTTGCGATCGCAGGAAACAGGAGCGCCCGCCGAAGCGGGGCGCACCGGATTTACGCTGCTGCCTGCAGACCCTTGACGGCTGCGGCCAGGCGGCTCTTGCTGCGAGCGGCCTTGTTCTTGTGAACGATCTTCTTGTCGGCGATCGTGTCGATCGTCTTCACGGCAGCCTTGAACAGCTCGGCAGCCTTTGCCTGGTCGCCGGCTTCAACAGCCTTGCGAACCGACTTGATCGCGGTACGGAATTTCGAGCGCAGCGCCGAGTTGTGCGAATTTGCCTTCGCGGCTTGGCGGGCGCGCTTGCGTGCTTGTGCGGAGTTAGCCATGACGGTTCCTTATCCTGTCCTGTTTCCAGAGCTTGGAGCCTGACGGCCAAGCGCTGCTTTTCGATCCGTCCCCTGAGAACGATTGCCCAGGGGCGCATAAAAAACGGTGATTTTAACCGAGGCCGAGACATGAAAACGACAGGCGCCGTGCATGTACAGGCTCAGAAACCGGCAATTATAGCAACAAAATCAAGCGCGTGGCAAGTTCAACGTGACATCGGCCGGATGGGGCGCCGGCGGCGCGCGCGCTTTTCGGCATCCGTCCGTGCCGGGTCACGCAACGTCCGTATAATAAGCGCCCCATGAATCTATTCCGAGCCCTACTGACGGTCAGCGGCTTCACGCTGCTGTCGCGCGTGACCGGACTGGCCCGCGAAACGCTGATCGCCCGTGCGTTCGGCGCCAGTCAATACACCGACGCGTTCTACGTCGCCTTCCGCATTCCGAACCTGCTGCGCCGCCTGTCCGCCGAAGGCGCGTTCTCGCAGGCGTTCGTGCCGATCCTTGCCGAGTTCAAGAACCAGCAAGGGCACGATGCGACCAAGGCGCTCGTCGATGCGATGTCCACCGTGCTCGCATGGGCACTCGCCGTGCTGTCGGTCCTCGGGATCGCCGGCGCGTCGTGGGTCGTGTTCGCGGTCGCATCAGGCCTGCACACCGACGGGCAGGCGTTCCCGCTCGCGGTCACGATGACGCGGATCATGTTCCCGTACATCGTGTTCATTTCGCTGACGACGCTCGCGTCCGGCGTGCTGAACACCTACAAGAGCTTCTCGCTGCCGGCTTTCGCGCCGGTGCTGCTGAACGTCGCGTTCATCGCCGCCGCCGTGTTCGTCGCGCCGCACATGAAGGTGCCCGTCTTTGCGCTCGCGTGGGCCGTGATCGTGGGCGGCGTGCTGCAGTTCCTCGTGCAGCTGCCGGCCCTGAAGAAGATCGACATGGTGCCGCTGATCGGGCTCAACCCGGTGCGTGCGCTGCGTCACCGCGGCGTGAAGCGTGTGCTCGCGAAGATGGTGCCCGCGACGTTCGCGGTGTCGGTCGCGCAACTGTCGCTGATCATCAACACCAACATCGCGTCGCGGCTCGGGCAGGGCGCGGTGTCGTGGATCAACTACGCCGACCGCCTGATGGAATTCCCGACGGCCCTGCTCGGCGTCGCGCTCGGCACGATCCTGCTGCCGAGCCTGTCGAAGGCGCACGTCGACGCCGATACGCACGAATACTCGGCACTGCTCGACTGGGGGCTGCGCGTCACGTTCCTGCTCGCGGCGCCGAGCGCGCTTGCGCTGTTCTTCTTTGCGACGCCGCTCACCGCGACCCTCTTCAACTACGGCAAGTTCGACGCGCATACCGTCACGATGGTCGCGCGCGCGCTTGCGACCTACGGGATCGGCCTCGTCGGCATCATCCTGATCAAGATCCTCGCGCCGGGCTTCTACGCGAAGCAGGACATCAAGACGCCCGTGAAGATCGCGATCGGCGTGCTGATCGTCACGCAGATCTCGAACTTCGTGTTTGTGCCGCTGATCGGTCATGCGGGCCTCACGCTGAGCATCGGCGTCGGCGCGTGCCTGAACTCGCTGCTGCTGTTCATCGGGCTGCGCAAGCGTGGCATCTACCAGCCGTCGCCGGGCTGGCTGCGCTTCTTCGTGCAGCTGATCGGCGCGACGCTCGTGCTCGCGGGCCTGATGCACTGGTGCGCGATCAGCTTCGACTGGACCGGCATGCGCGCGCAGCCGCTCGACCGGATTGCGCTGATGGCCGCGTGCCTCGTGCTGTTCGCTGCACTATATTTCGGTATGTTGTGGGTAATGGGCTTCAAATACGCTTACTTCAGAAGGCGCGCCAAGTGACGACCGCAATGACCCGCGTCCTCGACTACTTCAGCACGCTCGTGGCGGACGACGATAGTCTGCCCGTCACGGAAACCGCGTTGTCGCTCGCGCAGGATGCCTATCCCGACCTCGACCTGCAGGGTACGCTGGCCGAAATCGACATGCTGGCCGCGCGGCTGCGCCGTCGGCTCGCCGACGATGCGGACCTGAAGGACCGCGTCGCCGCGCTCAACGAGTTCTTCTTTCGCGAGCTTGGCTTCGCGTGCAATCACAACGATTACTACGACCCCGATAACAGTCACCTGAACGCGGTGCTGAAGCGGCGGCGCGGGATTCCGATCTCGCTGTCGGTGCTGTATCTGGAACTCGCCGAGCAGATCGGCGTGCCGGCGCGCGGCGTGTCGTTCCCCGGTCATTTCCTGCTGCGCGTGACGCTGCCGGACGGCGACCTGATCATCGACCCGACCAACGGCCATTCGCTGTCCGAAGCCGAGATGGTCGAGATGCTCGAGCCGTACGTTGCGCGTGCGGCCGGCGCGGTCGACAGTGCGTTGCGCGCGCTGCTGCAGCCGGCCACGAGCCGCGAGATCATCGCGCGGATGCTGCGCAACCTGAAGACGATCTATCTGCAGACGGAACGCTGGCAGCGGCTGCTCGCGGTGCAGCAGCGACTTGTGATCCTGCTGCCCGAGCAACTAGACGAAGTGCGCGATCGCGGCTTCGCGTATGCGCGGCTCGACTACTTGCGTCCCGCGCTCGAGGATCTCGAGCAGTATCTCGGCGAACGGCCCGATGCGGACGACGCAACCGTCGTCGAATCGCAGGTGACGGAGTTGCGCCAGCGAATGCAGCGCGACGACGAGGACTGAGCCGCCTTCGGCCGTGCCGCAACCGGTAACAGGCAGCCAGAACGAAAACGCCCGCAATGCGGGCGTTTTGCATTTGCGTCGTACAGCCCTTACTTCGGCTGCATCCGGATCGCGCCGTCGAGGCGGATCACTTCGCCGTTGAGCATCGGGTTCTCGACGATCTGACGCACCAGCATCGCGTATTCGTGGGGCTTGCCGAGCCGCGGCGGGAACGGCACCATCGCGCCGAGCGCGTCCTGCACGTCCTTGGACATGCCGAGCAGCATCGGCGTCTCGAACAGCCCCGGCGCGATCGTCATCACGCGGATGCCGCTGCGCGACAGGTCGCGCGCGATCGGCAGCGTCATGCCCGCGACGCCGGCCTTCGATGCAGCATATGCAGCCTGGCCGATCTGCCCGTCGTACGCGGCGACCGAGGCGGTGCTGACGATCACGCCGCGCTCGCCTGCGTCGTTCGGCGCGGTCGCGGCCATCGCAGCGGCCGCGAGCCGGATCATGTTGAAGGTGCCGACCAGATTCACGCTGATCGTCTTCGCGAATACATCGAGCGGATGCGCGCCGTCCTTGCCGACGGTTTTCGCGGCGGGCGCGATGCCCGCGCAGTTCACGAGGCCGCGCAGCGTACCCGCGCGCGTCGCGGCGTCGACGGCCGCCTGTGCGTCGGCCTCGCTCGACACGTCGCAGCGCATGAATACGCCGCCCAGTTCGTTCGCGAGCGCCGTGCCGGCCGTCTCGTTCAGGTCTGCGAGCACGACCTTGCCGCCTGCCTGCGCGAGCATGCGGGCCGTTCCCGCGCCGAGGCCCGATGCGCCGCCGGTGATCAGAAAGACGTTGCCGCGAATCTCCATGACTGTCTCCTTGGTAGGGCCGATGCCTGCCGATCGGCTGAAAGCCGGTGCGCGCCGGTGTCAAGCGCGCACGTATCCGGACGATTGTACGGGGCGCCATCGCACGGCGACCACACAAGCGCGGTCGTGCGAATCGCGGTCGGGCGAAAAAAAACCGCCCGGGAAGGGCGGCTTGCGGGTGCGCGACGCAGCGCTTACTTCAGTGCGTCGAATGCGCGCGCGCGGATTTCGTCGACGCTGCCGAGGCCCGAGATCTTGCGATACTGCGGAGCCTTCAGGCCGTTTTCCTCGCCGCGTTGCGCCCAGTCGCCGTAGTACGTGATCAGCGGCTTGGTTTGCGCTTCGTACACTTCGAGACGCTTTTTGACGGTTTCTTCCTTGTCGTCGTCGCGCTGGATCAGCGGTTCGCCCGTCACGTCGTCCTTGCCCTCGACCTTCGGCGGGTTGAACTTCACGTGATACGTGCGGCCCGATGCCGGGTGCGTGCGGCGGCCGCTCATGCGCTCGACGATTTCCGAGAACGGAACGTCGATCTCGAGCACGTAGTCGATCGCGACGCCCGCTTCCTTCATCGCGTCAGCCTGCGCGATCGTGCGCGGGAAGCCGTCGAACAGGTAGCCGTTCGCGCAATCCGCTTCCTTCAGGCGCTCTTTCACGAGGCCGATGATCAGCGCGTCCGGCACGAGCTTGCCGGCGTCCATGTAGCCCTTCGCCTCGACGCCGAGCGGCGAGCCGGCCTTGACGGCCGCGCGCAGCATGTCACCCGTCGAGATTTGCGGGATGCCGAACTTTTCCTTGATGAAGTTTGCCTGGGTGCCCTTTCCCGCGCCGGGCGCGCCCAACAGGATCAAACGCATGGTGATATCTCCGGTATGTAGATTCGTGTGGCGAGACGCAAAAGCGTCGACGACGACGTGCGCGGGGCTTGCCTTGCGCGCGGTGAACCGGTCTGACGCGACACGTCGTCGATGGCGACGCGTGGCTGCCGGAAAGGACCGCGGCGGGAGCAAGCGAAGGCGCGCGGGTCGCGGACGGCTCGCACAATCACCTGATTATGCCATGGGTTATTTTGAAGTCGGCTGAAAAAGGGCCTGCACGCGCGCGAGATCGGCCGGCGTGTCGACTCCGGCGGCGGGCGCCTGCCCGGTGATGAGCACGGCGATGCGCTCGCCATGCCACATCGCGCGCAGCTGTTCGAGCTGCTCGGCCTGCTCGATCGGTGCCTGCGCGAGCGACGGATACGTGCGCAGGAAACGCGCGCGATAGGCATACAGTCCGATGTGGCGATAAACCGGGAAGGCCGGTGCCGGCATGGCCGCGACGTCCGGCCAGTGCGACGCGTACGCATCGCGGCTCCACGGAATCGGCGCACGCGAGAAGTACATCGCGACGTTGCGCGCGTCGAGCGCGACCTTCACGACGTTCGGGTTGAACACGTCGGCTGCGTCGTGGATCGGATGAGCCGCGGTCGCGATCGCGCAGTCCGCATGGGCGGCGAGGTGCGACGCTACGTCGCGCACCAGCGCCGGGTCGATCAGCGGCTCATCGCCCTGTACGTTGACGATGACGGTGTCGTCGCTCCACCCGAATGTCGCCGCGACTTCCGCGAGCCGGTCGGTACCGGACGGATGATCGGCGCGCGTCAGCACCGCTTCGAAGCCGTGATCGCGGGCCGCGTCGAGTACGTCCTGCGCGTCGGATGCGACGAGCACCTGCTGCGCGCCGGCTTCGCGCGCGCGTTCGGCGACGCGCACGACCATCGGCTTGCCGCCGAGATCGGCAAGCGGCTTGTTCGGCAGGCGCGTCGACGCGAGCCGGGCAGGAATGACGGCGATGAAGGGCTGCGGATGAGTCATCGGGGTTCGGCGGTGAGAAGGGCGGGGCGGGCGGCGCGTCGGAAGCGGGCCGCCCGGAAAAGCCCGGCGCGCGGCCACGGACGGGCCGCGATCGTGCGCCGGTTCAGCGGCGCGGCGGCTTAGCTGCCGGCGGGGCCGGCCGGGTCGACCGGCGTGCCTTCGACGGTCTGGCGCGCTTCGTCGACGAGCATCACGGGGATGCCGTCGCGGATCGGGTAGGCGAGCTTGTCCGCGTTGCAGATCAGCTCCTGCGCAGCGCGGTCATAGTGGAGCGGGCCTTTGCAGATAGGGCACACAAGGATTTCAAGCAGGCGAGCGTCCACGGAGTTTCTCCACAACGAGGGCAATGAGGCGAGGATCGAGCGCGGCTTCGACAGGGACGACCCACAGCCGAGCGTCGCGCCAGGAAGCGCCCAATTTTACTGCATCCTTCTCGGTGATCAGGATCGCGTCGACTGCGTCGTCGACGAACGGATTGTCGGCGAACGCGTAGTGGTCGGGCAGCGCGCGCGTCGCCGGCGAGAGGCCGGCCGCGCGCAGGGTCGCAAAGAAGCGCTCGGGCGCGCCGATGCCGGCCGCGGCAAGCACGCGCTCGTTCGCGAATTGCGACAGCGGGCGGCGCAGCGCCGGCTGGTCGAGGTGCCAGGCGGCGCCTGGCGTCAGCGCGAGCGCATACGTGTCGGGCCACGGCGGCAGCGCGCTGCTGTAAGGATCGTTGACGAGCGTCGCGTCGCGGTGGCGCGACAGCGGCTCGCGCAGCGGGCCGGCCGGCAGCAGGAAGCCGTTGCCGCCGAGCCGGTGGTCGAACACGACGAGCTCGACCGTGCGGGCGAGCCGATAATGCTGCAGGCCGTCGTCGCTGACGATCACGTCGACGTCCGGGTGCGCGGCGCGCAGTGCCTGCGCGGCCGCGACGCGGTCGGGGCATACCCAGACCGGCACGCCGGTGCGGCGCGCGATCAGCAGCGGTTCGTCGCCGGCCGCGCTTGGGCGCGACGCGGGCGTGACGGCGGTCGGCGCCTTCACGTTCGCGCCGTAGCCGCGCGACACGACGCCCGGCATGAAGCCGGCCGCGCGCAGCGCATCGACGAGCGCGATCACGGTCGGCGTCTTGCCGGTGCCGCCGACGGTCACGTTGCCGACCACGACGACGGGCACACCGACGTCGACCGGTTGTTTCCAGCCCTGCGCATAGGCGGCGCGCCGCAGCGCCGCGCACAGACCGAATACGCATGCGAACGGCGTGAGCGCCCAGGCGAGCGCACCGCGTCGCTGCCATTCGCGGGTCAGGTGCGCTTCGAGCCGCGCGAGCGGACCGCCGGGCGCGCTCATCGGGCCGGGCGCGGCGTGTCGTGCGCCGCGGCGTGGGACGGATTCGTCAAGGCGGATTCTCCGTTGGGCGGCGCATGCCGCAAGGTCTTCGGAAGGCGGCACTCTAGCGCGTCGCACGCGGGCGCGGCAAGCGCGGCCGGACGGCAGCCTCGATGGGGCCGGATCGGCGCGGCTTGTGGATAACTCTGTGAAAAACTCCCCGCCCGTTCGCGTCAAACGCCCGCCCGGTGGGCATCGAATCGGAGGTGTATCTTTCTGTAATGTTTAAAAATTCATAAAAATCAACGTGTTATATCGAATCGTCTGTTTTTTTACGCGGTTTTTAAGCGTTTCTGGTGGACGATTGCCAGAGTGTGGACACATTCCGCACGGCGCGGCGCAGACGGCCGGCGCTGGACGTCGCGCGCGTGTCGGACTATCGTGTCGCCGCCAGCATTCATTCGACCGCCCATGTCTTTCGACTCCCCTTTTTCCGCTCCCGGCGCGACTCGCGGCGGCGACGAAGTGATTCCCGTTTCGGCGCTCAACCGTGCAATTTCGACGATGCTCGAGCGCTCGTTTCCGCTGCTGTGGATTTCGGGCGAAGTGTCGAACTTCACGCGCGCCGCGAGCGGCCACTGGTATTTCTCGATCAAGGACCAGCAGGCGCAGATGCGCTGCGTGATGTTCCGCGGCCGCGCGCAGTATGCGGAATTCACGCCGCGCGAAGGTGACCGGATCGAGGTGCGCGCGGTCGTCACGATGTACGAGCCGCGCGGCGAGGTGCAACTCAACGTCGAGGCGGTGCGGCGCACCGGGCAGGGGCGCCTGTACGAGGCGTTCCTGCGCCTGAAGGCCCAGCTCGAAGCCGAAGGGCTGTTCGCGCCGGAGCGCAAGCGCCAGTTGCCGACCCATCCGCGCGCGATCGGCATCGTCACCTCGCTGCAGGCAGCCGCCTTGCGCGACGTCCTGACCACGCTCGCGCGCCGCGCGCCGCACATTCCGGTGATCGTCTATCCGGCGCCCGTGCAGGGTGCGGGCTCGGCCGAGAAGCTCGTGGCGGCCGTGCAGGCGGCGAATGCGCGGCGCGAGGTCGACGTGCTGCTCGTCTGCCGCGGCGGCGGCTCGATCGAGGATCTGTGGTCGTTCAACGACGAAGCGCTCGCGCGTGCGATTGCCGCGAGCGAATTGCCGGTCATCAGCGGTGCCGGCCACGAAACCGATTCCCCGACCGCGGACTTCGCGCCACACCCGCCCGCGCCCACCCCCA
>NZ_JAGIXF010000114.1:0-16452 GCF_021483755.1 Burkholderia sp. WTPI3
GAGGACGTTGGGATTCGTGCGTCCGCCGGGCGCGTAATGCAGTAAATCTGGCGGGAAAGCCCTTCGCCGGCCGGGCTCTACCGCTGAATCCGGCGTGAGGCAACAAAATTGCCGAGCCGTTGAGCGAATTCATGTCATTTGCGAGAGTGGTCTGAATCCGGTCGATGGGTATTTCAACGTCCTGCTAAGCACTGTTCAACGTATGGGACGCGGGCAGCGCACGCACGGTCGCCGATGCGGGCGGCGTCGCGCTGGCGACCGGGAGCTGGTCGGTCGCGGCCGCCAACGGTTTCAGCGACGGCGAGCAGATGCCGAAGGCGCTGATGCTGGAAGTGCTCGCGCGGATCTCGCGGGCGACCGATCTGCCCGTCACCGTCGATCTCGAAAGCGGCTATGGCGAGCGGCTGGAGGAGGTCGCCGACACGATCGCCAGCAGCATCGAGGCCGGCGCGATCGGCTGCAATCTCGAGGACAGTTTCCCGGCGACGGGCGAGCTGCGCACGGTCGCCGCCGCCGCCGCCCGTCTCGCGGCGGCCCGGCAGGCAGCCGACCGCGCGGATATCGGCGACTTCATCAACGCGCGGACCGACGTGTTCTTCAAAGCCGCGGCCGACACGCACGACGAACGGCTGCTCGACGAAGTCCTGACCCGCGCACGCGCCTACGCGGCGGCCGGCGCCGACGGCCTGTTCGTGCCGGGCCTGCGTTCGCCGGCGCTGATTCGCGCGCTGACGGCCGCATCGCCGCTGCCGGTGAACATCATGCGCGTGTCGGAAACGCCGGCGCTGGCCGAACTCGCCGAATACGGCGTCGCGCGCATCAGTCACGGGCCGTACCCTTACCTGCAGGCGATGAAGGCGCTTGCGGCGGTGGTGAAGCAACATGCATAGACAAACCGATTACATCCGATGTAATTGGCGCGCGGCCCGGCCGTCCCTACGCTTCAGGTGCCGCGCCGCCATGCCGGCGGCGCTCATCGCCCAGGAGGCGTCATGTCCCGCTATCCGCTTCATACGATCGACTCGGCCCCTGCCGGGTCGAAGCCCGTCCTCGAGCAACTCCGGCAAACCTTCGGCGTGATCCCGAACATCGCGGCGGCCATGGCCGCCTCGCCGGTGCTGATCAACGGCTTCATCGGCCTGTTCGAGCGCGTGCACGCGAGCAGCCTCACGGAGCCGCAGATCCAGACGCTGCTGCTCACCAATGCGGTCACGAACGCCAGCGAATGGCCGGTCGCCTTCCATACCGCGCTCGCCTTGCAACAGGGCATTCACGCCGCCCACGTCGATGCGATCCGGCGTGGCGGCCTGCCCGACGACGCGGCGCTGGCCGCGCTGTCGGCGCTGGCGCGCGCACTGATCGAAACCCGTGGCCGCGTGGCGGAAGCCGACCGGCAGCGCTTCCTCGACGCCGGCTTCAGTGCAGAACAGTTGCTCGAAGTGATCGCGGTGGTCGCCGCATCGACGATCACGAACTACGTCGGCAGCGTGGCGCGGCCGGCGCTCGAAGCGCCGTTCGAGGCGTTCGCGTGGCATGCGGACGCCGCGTGAGTTCGATATAGTCGTCGGCGTCGCTCACGGAACGATCAGGACAACGCGATGAATGCGAGCACCCGCGATCCGAACGCGCCGCAGCCTGAACTGGGCCGGCTGTTGCGCTACTGGCGCGACCTGTGCGGCGTGAGCCAGCTCGACCTGTCGCTCGACGCCGGCATTTCGCAGCGCCAGATCAGCTTCATCGAAAGCGGACGCAGCGTGCCCGGACGCGACACGCTGCTGATGCTGGCGCAAACGCTGGACGTGCCGCTGCGCGAGCGCAACGCGCTGCTGCTCGCCGCCGGATACGCACCCGTGTATTCGGACGCGCCGTGGGACGCGGCGGAAATGCATGGCGTGATCCGTGCACTCGAACGGGTCGTGCGCCAGCACGACCCGTTCCCCGCGATCGTCATGGACCGGCACTGGAACGTGCTGATGAGCAACGACGCGGCGCCGCGCTTTTTCGGCTGCTTCATCGACATGGCCGCACGCGAAGGCCCGCGCAATCTGCTGCGCCTGATGTTCGATCCGTCCGGCATGCAGCCGTTCGTCGCCGACTGGGACAGCGTGTCGCGCAGCCTGCTGCAGCGCGTGTACCGCGAATCGGTCGGTCGCGTGATCGACGACGATACGCGGCGACTGCTCGACGACCTGCTTGCCAGTCCGCATGCCCCGCACGACTGGAAAACGCCGACGGCACCGGCCGCCGCACCGTCGATGCCGATCGTTCCGGTTGGCTTCGTCCACGAAGGCGTCGTGCTGCGCTATTTCTCGTTGATCACGACGGTCGGTACGCCGCAAAGCGCCGCCGCGCAGGAACTGCGCATGGAGTGCATGTTCCCCGCGGACGACGCCACCGAAACACGTCACCGGCAGTTGCTCGACGCACACGCGCCGACGCGCTGAGCAGCGCGCCGCCGGCGCTCACGCATCGGTCACTCCGCCAGCGCTGCCGCCACCCCGACCCGCTTCGGCACGCCGGTCGCGATCGCGAGCTGGATGGCCGCGACGATCAGCCCGCCCGCGCTCTCGGCTTCGTCGGGCACGGTGCGCGTGACCCACGTCGACCACGCGACCGGCACGCCGCCGAACGCCATTCCCCACAACGCGACGAGCACCGCGTCGAGCATCGGCGCGCGGCCCAGCGCGACGAGCGCGACGCCGAGCACGACCATCAGCGCGGGCATCCCGATCAGCATCGGCCGCAGCCGGTGTTCGAGCACGCGGCCCGCGAGCGACGTGCCGACGAAGTTCGCAATACCGTAGCCGAGCAGGATCGCCGACAGCCCGTTCACGCCGACGCCGGCCACCTGTTCGAGGAACGGCCGCAGATACGTGAAGAACGCGAAATGCCCGGTGAACACGAGGATCGTCGCGAACATCCCGAGGCCGACGGTCGGCCGGCGCAACACGTCGACGAGCGTGCGCAGCCGCGTCGTGCCGCTCGGCGGCATCGACGGCAGCGTCATGACCTGCGACACGAGCGCGACGCCGCCGATTCCGGCCGCGATCAGGAACACGTTGCGCCAGCCGATCAGGTGTCCGAAATAGCTGCCCATCGGCGCGGACGCGATGGTCGCGACCGCCACGCCGCTGAAGATGATCGACAGCGCGCGCGGCACCATCGCGGTCGGCACGAGCCGCATCGCCGTGGCCGTCGCCATCGTCCAGAAACCGCCGAGCGCGACGCCGAGCACGACGCGGCCGACCAGCAGCGTCGTCAGGTTGGGCGCGAACGCGACCGCGAGGTTCGACGCGACGAGCAGCACCGAGAATGCTAGCAGCACGCGCCGCCGGTCGATCGTGCGCGTCAGCGCCGAAATCAACAGGCTGGTGACGAGCGCGACGGTCGCGGTAGCCGTCACGGCCTGACCGGCGACGCCTTCGGTCACGCCGAGACTGTCGGCCATCGGCGTGAGCAGGCTCGCGGGCAGGAATTCGGCGGTGACGAGGCCGAACACGCCGAGCGTCATCGCGAACACCGCGCCCCAGGCCGGTTCGCGGGGAGTCGCCGTGACGGCGGTGGAGGACATTCCGGGATTCATGCGTGGTTCCGTATGAAAAAAGCGTTCCAGTGATGGCGTATCGTAAGGAACCACGGCAGGACGGTCTATGACATACAATCCGCCCTTATTGATCGAACGTCCGAATCTGATATGTCCGAGCCTCTGCTTCCCGATGTACCCGACGCGCACGACCTCGTCAGCGAGCTGCTGCTGGGCATGCGCCTGAGCGGCGTGCAGTACCGCCGGATCCAGGTGCCGCGGCCGTTCGGGCTGAGCTTCGGCCAGGCGCCGGGCCGCGCGCAGTTCCATTTCGTCGGGCGCGGGCCGGTGCTGCTGCGCGACGCGGCCGGCACGACGGTGCAGCTGGAGGCCGGCGACGCGATCCTGCTGCCGCACGGCCTCACGCATGCGCTGATGTCCGATCCGGATGCCGCGTGCCGCGAGATCGGCGGGTTCGAGGTCGCGAAGATCTGCGACACGGTCGCGGCGGTGGGCGCCACGTCGTGCGCGACGACGGAGCCGGGCGCCGGCGATGCGCTGATCTTCAGCGCGTGCATGGAGCTCGATCTCGGCGGCATGCAGCCTCTCGTCGGGACGATGCCGGCGTTCATGCACGTCGGCACGCTGCTCGCGCGCTACCCGGAAATCCGGCCGATGCTCGATGCGATGGAGCGCGAATCGTGCTCCGCGCGGGCGGGCTTCGCGGGCATTCTCGCGCGGCTCGCGGACGTGGTCGCCGCGTTCATCGTGCGCGGCTGGGTCGAATGCGGCTGCGGCGACGCGACGGGCTGGGTGCAGGCGCTGCGCGAACCGAAGCTCGGCCGCGCGATCGTCGCGCTGCATCGAGATCCGGGGCGGAACTGGAGCGTCGCGGAACTGGCCGCCGAAGCCGGCGTGTCGCGCTCGGTGTTCGCCGAACGCTTTCTTGCAGCCACCGGGATGACGCCGGTGCGCTATCTGACCGAGCTGCGGATGCGGCTCGCCGCGCAGTGGATCGCACGCGACCGCGAAGCGATCGAGGCGGTCGCGTACCGGCTCGGCTATGGGTCGCTCGCCGCGTTCAGCCGTGCGTTCAAGCGCGTGGTCGGGCGGCCGCCGGGCGCGGTGCGCGCGGAAAGCGACGCGCACGCCGACGCGTGACGGGGCTCGCGCGACGCATGCCGATGCGCGGGCCGGCCGCGCCGTGTCGCCCGCTCACGCTCCGCCGGCGTCGCAACACGCGCCGCCGGCCGTGATGGCCCGGCTCACCCGCTGCGCGCGTCGAGCTCGTCCATCAGCGCCGTCGCACATTGCACGGCAAGCGCCGCACACTGTTGCGCATCCACCGGCGCGCCGTTCATCACCATGCCCTGCACGATCCGGCCCGGCAATTCCTTCGACAGGTCGGCGATCTCGTATTCCCGTGTCGTCATGTTTCTCTCCTGTGCGTCGATCGTGACGCGCGCCGCCTCCGCCGCGCTCAACGCTGCTGCGCACGCACGACGATCTGTGCCTGCGTGTCGCGTTCGATGCGTTCGAGCGACGCACGCAGCGCCGTGAATTCGTCGGGCGTGCATACCTGGCGGCCGAACGCCGCGTTCATCCTGCGGGTGATCTGCACGACGCGCGCGGCCGGATCGAACACGTAATGCGACGTGAAGTCGACGAAGCGGTCGTGCACGACCGTATCGTCCGGCAGGTCGGTCACCGCGACGCCGGCCGGCAGCGCGATCTGGCCGGTCTCGTCGAACGAACCGCCGATGCACACCCACGGTTGCGTGCGCGCGGGCTCCGTCAGCCAGCTTTCGACCTGCGTCGCGATCCCGCCCGTCAGGCTCGACAGCGCGGGCACCGCCGTGGTGCCGTCCGGCCACACCAGATGATCGAGCGTGCCGGTCATCGTCACGTCGAACGGCCCCTGCGTCACGCGGCGATCGCTCGTCGCGATCTGCGCGCGGCCACGCAGCCCGCTTTGCCGCACACGCTCGTTCGCGAGCTGCCGGATGCGTTCGGGCGGCGCGCGGCGAAACAGCGTGCGTTCGAGTTCCGCCGTCCAGCCGTCGTCCTCGATGAGCGCGTGGAAACGCGCGGAACCCGGTTGTGCGGCATCGATCTCCAGCCGCGCGACACGGCGGCGCGGCTGCGTGGCCGGCGTACGCGACAGCACGCCGCTATCGACGAGCAGCGCCGGACGATCCATCACGATCGGCGGCAGGTAGCCGAACGCGATGCCGCCGGTCGTCGTGTCCGCATAGAGCCCGAGATCGGGCAGCCACGTGATCGCGTGATTGATCGCGCCGCCGCCGTAACCGGGCACCGACGGCAACGTGTAGACGGAGCCGAGATTGATCAGCACCGGTTCGCTGCGAATGCCGACCGCCGCGAGCAGCGCGCCGAACAGCGCAACGTGATCCTTGCAGTCGCCGTAGCGGTTGCGCAGGATGTCCGTCACGCGATGCGGCGCGGCGGCCGTTTCGCCGAGAAAGAGCGCGACGTAACGCACGTTTGCCTGCACCCAGTCGTACAGGATGCGCGCCTTGTCGTGAGGATCGGCGGCGTCGGCGGTGAGCGCGCGCGCCAGTTGCACGACGGCCGGATCGTTCGCGCTCGGGTCGACGGCCGCGTCGCGATAGCGCGCGGCGAACGCCGCGTAGTCGGGCAGCGTGGACACCACGAGCCGATCGCCGTAGGTCGGGTAGCCGACCGCGCCGCTCTCGATCCGGTCGTACGGCCCGTGCCGGTAATCGAACTCGTAAAGCGTGCGGCCGTTTTCGGTCACGGGCGGCAGCGCGACGTAGCCGCGCGCGTCCGCATGCAGCGGCAGGTCGGCCGGCAAGTCGAAGATCAGCCGCTGGCTCTCGACCGGCTCGCGCGACGGCTCGACGTAATAGCCAAAGTAACCGGCGTTGACGCGCTTCGTGCGCGTCTTGCGAAACACGATGCGCGTGCTCGATCCCGCCTCGACGCCGGGAAACACGACCGTGCGCAACAGCCCGTCCTGGAACGTCGGGGCGCCGGCCGAACGTGGCTCCTGCACGTCGCGGATGCCGTCGGGGCCGACCGGATGCGCGACGCCGTCGCGATCGATCGTCTCGGCCGCGAGCAGGTCGACCTTCTCCAGGTTCCTGTCGAACCACACGTAGCGCTGTGCGATCGCGTCGATCCCGTTCGCATCGTTCGCGCGCAGCGTCGAATCGTCGTGCTCGTCGAGCGATCCGTCGTGCTGGAGCACGAACACGTGGACGTCGCTGACGAGCGTCACCGGCGCTGCGTCGCCCGTCTCCGCGAACGAGGGCCGTGCAGGCGCCAGCGCGACCGCAGCGAAGACGCCGGCGAGCGCAAGGGTGCGCGCCGGCATGCGACCGGTCAATCGGGGAAAGGGGAAACGCACCACGTCGAAGCTCTCCGCGCGTTCGTGTTCGGTGGGATGCAACGGGCAGGCATCGACGCCGGCAACATGCGCACCGCGCAGCCCTCGCCCGTCGCTCGACCCAGTGTGGGTGACGGGCCGGTGAGCGTCAAGCCGCGCAGCGACGGCCCGCGTCGCCATCAACCGGACGTGCCGGCAAGCGCGCCGCGCACCGTACATGCAGGCTGTCGCCGCCTCCACGTCCGCACCCCGCGCGACTGCCATTTGCATCATGTCGTGATATATAATCCAGATAGGCAAATCGTTCCCGCAACGTCGCCGAAACGAATGACGATCCGGTGCATCCGGCACGCCGACATGGGGAAGGAGACATCATGCTGATCGACAACGATTTCGAAATCGGTTACCTCGTGACCGCGTTCGCACTGCTGGGCGTGATCCTGTTCGGCGCGCTGCTGACGGCGCTGCACTTCGAACGCTGGCATCCGAAGCTGATCGGCGCGGCGCTTGGGGCACTGATCGGGATCGCGTTGATCGAAGCGATGCCGCTGCTCACGTGAATGCGGTCCGGCAATCGCTCGTCGGCCCCGAGCCTGCCGCAACGTGCGCGCGGACGGCACGGGGTCGGAACGCGCGGCGCCCGCGAAGGAGATCAACATGGAATCACCGCTCTGCGTGACCTGTCGCCAATGCGAGATCCGCGCGGGCGCGCTGGTCGATGCGGTGGCCGGCGAAGGCCTCGAACTCGGCGCCCTGTACCAGCCGCTCGCGGTCGTATACTGGGGGGATGCCGGCGGCCGCCACGAAGCGCATCTGCTCGACCCGAAACACGACGTGTTCCGTAACGATTCGGACGCGGTCGGGATCTCGATCGCGCTGGCCAAGCGCTTCATCGATACGAAGCTCGCCGGCGCCTTCATGCCCGCGGGCTGACGTCCCGCGGCACCCCTCGTCCTCACGCTGCAGGAGGCGACATGGAAAACGGTATCGTTCCCACCATCGTGCTGCTCACGGTCCTCGTGTTCGCGGTGCTGTTCTTCGCGGAACGGCGCAGCCGCGACCGCACGCGCGACAGGCTGCTGCACCGGGCCGCGCGGCGCTCGCCGCGCTCGCATACCCACCATCACCCGTAAGCGCGCCACGCAAAAAAATCGGCCGGCGATGCGGCGTCGTGCGACGCGCAACCGTCGGCCTTTCAGTGGAGGTCCGGTTGTCGGGGCAGCCGCGCGACGCGCCTACATACCCCACATCACGTGTCGGCCCTGTGCATGGGCCGCACGCATCATGTCCAGCAGCGGCCACGCGCGCTGCGCGAGCCCGCCGGCGTGCGGCGCCAGTTCGGTGCGCAGCCCGCGTGTCGAATACGCGTGCGCGCTTTCCCGCGCCGCGTCATCCCTGATCGCCTGCTCGAGCCGGGCGATCGCCTCCGGCAATTCATCGGCGGAAAGCACGCCGCGAACGTCGAGTCCCTTCCCGACGAGCCCCAGCAGGTACTGCGCCAGATCGCGCAACATCACGATATCCGGTGCGGCGGATGACCGAAACGTAACCATCATCGTCATTTCCCCTCGTCGTGGTCGCCACAAGCCCGTGCGGCGCCAGCCGCCGGTCGCGGCGAGGCCGGCCATCCCGCTGCGCCCGGTCGCCGCCCGTTCATCTGAACCGGACGTTCGCCCGGCGCGACGCGCGCATCGCGCGTCCGGCTTCGCGTGCGGCGCGGAAGCCGGATAACGCGAAGGCCTGCCTTCATTTTATGTCATGCTGTGACATATTCAAGCATGCGGCCCCGGAATGGCGCGGCTCGTGTGGAGAAATTATCGACAGGCGCCGGACGTTGCGCGCGATGCGGCGCTACCCGACATTCATCGGCAGCAGCACCATCTGCCGCCCCTCGACATGCAGCCGCGCCTGCAACTCGACCGGCGTCTGGTTATGCAGCCAAGCGGTCAGGAAGTTCACGCGCCGGAAAATCAGCTTGCTCGCGAAGCACACGGCGTTCGGATACGCATCGAGCGTCGACGACGCGAGGTTCATGAATTCGACGACCGGGTTCGTGCCGAACGCGATCCGGTAATCGGCGGCAATGCCGTTGCGGCGACAGTGCGCGACGTAGTAGTCGAGCGATTCGGTGATCGTGTGGCGCAGCCGTTCGAGATGCTCGTGTCCGTCGTACGCCTTGGCATCGACCTCCCCTACCGCGAGAAAGATCACGTTGCGAAAGTGCCCCGGAAACAGCCGGTTGACCCACAGCAGCGCGTGCATGCTCGCGCCGCGATGCTTGCCGACGAGCAGCACGGCGGTGGGCTGCGCCGGATCGGGCTGGCCCGGCGCGCTCGCTTCGTCGACTTCCGGCGGCTTGCCCGAGAACAATGCGTCCTCCTTGGCGAGCTGCGTGCGCGTGTACGCGTAGTGCCGGTTGATCATGCAGCACAGCGCGATCACCGCGCTCGTCACGAGCACCGTGAGCCAGCCGCCGGCCGTGAACTTCTCGATCAGCGTGATCACGAGCACGGTGGCCGTCACGCTCAGGCCGAGCGCCGACAGGCAAAAGTGCTTGACCCAGCCGCGCTCGCTGCGATGGCGCCACCAATACGTGCACAGGCCGAGCAGCGACATGCTGAAGGTGAGGAACACGTTGATGCTGTACAGCACGACGAGCACGTCGACGTTGCCATGCGTCCATAGCAGAATCAGCAGGCTCGACAGGCCGACGACGATGATGCCGTTCTGCCGCACGAGCCGCGTCGACAGGTCGCGGAAATGGCGCGGCACCCACGAATCCGACGCCATGTTCGACAGGACGGCCGGCCCGTCGAGAAAGCCCGTCTGCGCGCCGACCAGCAGCAGCCCCGCCTCGAACGCGAGCACGGCCGCGAGCAGCGCATGCCGCGCGAATGCGGATCCGAGCCCGAGACGATCGATCACGCTGCCGAACACGACCGCGTTGAGCGTCTCGCCTTCGACCGGCCGCGCGTGCCACAGCATGTACAGCAGGATGATGCCGCCGGCCGTAAACGCGAGCGACGTCGACATGTACCACATCGTCACCTTGCCGTTCGGCACGCGCGGATCGGCGAGCATGTTCACGTTGTTCGACACGGCCTCGAGGCCCGTGTACGTGCCGCCGCCGAGCGAGAACGCGCGCATCAGCAACGCGAGCATCACGAACGTGCCGAGCGATTGCGACATACCGTGCGCCTCGTGCACGGCGTCGGGCACGATCATCGCCAGGTTGCTGCCGTGCACCGCGACGCCATACACGATCAGCCCGAAGTGCAGCACGACGAAGCCGATGAAGATCGGTAGCAGCACGATGATCGACTCGCGCATCCCGCGGAAGTTGAGCCCCGTCATCAACAGGATCAGCACGATCTCGGTCGTGAGCTTGAACGCCTGCGCACCGACCGGCAGCAGGCTGTAGAACGCATCGACGCCGCTCGCGAGCGACGTCGCGACCGTCAGCACGTAATCGACCAGCAGCGCCGCGCCCGACACGAGCCCCGGCTTCGGCCCGAGCAGCGACGTCGCGACGCGATAGCCGCCGCCGCCGGTCGGAAACAGCTCGATCACCTGGTTGTAGCCGAGCGCGATGACGAACACGGTCGCCGCCGTCGCGAACGCGAGAAACAGCGCGAGCGGCGTGTGGTGCGCGAGCGCGAGGAACGCCTCTTCCGGGCCGTAGCACGACGACGACAGCCCGTCGGCGCCGAGCCCGACCCACGCCAGCAACGGTGTCACGGCGATCGCATGGCGCGTGCGCGGATCGAGCGGGTCCAGCGGCTTTCCGACGAGCAACTGCCACATCTTCTGGAATGCGGTCATGGTCCCCTCCCGGCACGCCGGGCGCACCGGCGTCATCTTCTCAAGCTAGTCCACCCGCGCAGCCGGCGCCAGTCCGCACATTCCATAAGAGACCGTCGACGGCCCGGCGGCGCTTTCAACGCGTAAGCGAACGGCCCGCCGTACCGGCGCCGCGGCAGCGACCTCGCGCCGCCCGCAAGCCGTCCGCCCGGGTCGCGCCGGGTCGCGCCACGGCCGCCGGTTGCGCGATGCGGCGCCCCGCCGCCGGCCCGCCGGGCCGATTCCGCCGTGCGCCGCGATCGAGGCCGAACCCGCCGGATGCGACGCGCAACCGCGTCCCGGTCGTGCGTCATTCCCCGCAATTCGAGTTTTGTGCGCGCGCAACAATGGCGATGCCTCGCGGCCGGCGCCATGCGGGGAGCGGGTTTCCCCACGCGACACCGGCTGCGGCGGTCTTTGAAAAACCACATCACGAGGACATACCATGCAACTCCAATCCCATCCGGCGTGCCGCCCGTTTTACGAAGCAGGTGAACTCACGCAACTGACCGCGTTCTACGAAGAAGGTCGCAATGTCATGTGGATGATGCTTCGATCGGAGCCACGGCCGTGCTTCAACCAGCAACTCGTCACCGACATCATCCATCTCGCGCGCGTCGCGCGCGACTCGGGCCTGCAGTTCGACTTCTGGGTGACGGGCTCGCTCGTGCCCGAGCTGTTCAACGTCGGCGGCGACCTGAGCTTCTTCGTGGACGCGATCCGCAGCGGCCGGCGCGATCAGTTGATGGCCTACGCGCGTTCGTGCATCGACGGCGTGTACGAGATCTACACGGGCTTCGGCACCGGGGCGATCTCGATCGCGATGGTCGAGGGCAGCGCGCTGGGCGGCGGCTTCGAGGCCGCCCTCGCGCACCACTACGTCCTCGCGCAGAAGGGCGTGAAGCTCGGTTTTCCCGAGATCGCGTTCAACCTGTTCCCGGGCATGGGCGGCTATTCGCTGGTCGCGCGCAAGGCGAACCGGGGGCTCGCGGAATCGCTGATCTCGTCGGGCGAGGCGCATGTGGCCGAGTGGTACGAAGATCAGGGGCTGATCGACCAGACGTTCGAAGCAGGCGACGCGTATCTCGCGACGCGTACCTTCATCGACGTGACGAAGCCGAAGCTGAACGGCATTCGCGCGATGCTGCGCGCGCGCGAACGCGTGTTCCAGCTCACGCGCTCCGAGCTGATGGACATCACCGAGGAATGGGTTCACGCGGCGTTCACGATCGAGCCGAAGGATCTCGCGTACATGGAACGCCTGGTGATGCTGCAGAACCGGCGCGTGTCGAAGCTGCGCACGGTGTAACGTGAGCGAAGCGCGCCGCCGCGTGGCCGGCGGCGCGCCGCAACCGGATGCTCAGGCGATCAGCCTGAGCTTTCTCGTCTCCGCGAGCCACGCCTCGAAGGCCTGGGCCGGCATCGGTCGCGCAAAGTAGTAGCCCTGCGCGTGATCGACGTGGATCTGCTTCAGGAATTCGGCTTCCTCGTGCGTCTCGACGCCTTCGGCGACCACCGAGAAACTCAGCGCCTTCGCGAGCGACACGACGGAGCGCACCAGCGCCTGCGAGCGCGGATTGCGATCGATGCCGGTGATGAAGGAGCGATCGAGCTTGATCGAATCGAGCGGCAGACGCGACAACTGCGACAGCGACGAATAGCCGGTGCCGAAATCGTCGAGATGGATCTCCGCGCCGAGCTGGCGGAATTCCTTCATCAGCTGATGCGCCGATTCCTCGTCCTCGATGAAGCTGCTTTCGGTGAGCTCGATGTCGAGCAGGCTCGGCTTGAGTCCCGCGCCGTCGAGAATCGACGCGAACTGGTGGACGATGTTCATGTCCTGCAACTGCCGCGCGGACACGTTCACCGCGATCCGCACGCCGAGCCCCTTCGCCTTCCACGCAGCGGCCTGCGCGGCCGCGGTGCGCATCACCCAGCGCCCGAGCGGCGCGATCAGCCCCGACTCCTCCGCGAAACGGATGAACTCGATCGGCGCGACCAGCCCGCGATCGGGCGACTGCCAGCGGATCAGCGCCTCGACGCCGTGCACGTCGCCGGTCGCGATATCGACGACCGGCTGGTAGTGCAGCACGAACTGCTCATCCTCGAGCGCCTTGCGCAGGTTCGTGTCGAGCCACATGTACTTCGCGACCTTCTGGTTCATCTCCTGCGAGAACACGCGATACGTGTGCTTGCCTTCTTCCTTCGCGACGTACATCGCGGTGTCGGCGCTGCGGATCAGCGTCTCGAGCGAATCGCCGTGCTGCGGATACATCGCAATGCCGATCGAGCAGCTCGTGTACACCTCCATCAGCCCGAGGTGGATCGGCGTGCGCAGCCGCTCGAGGATGATCTGTGCGGTCGCTTCGAGCAGCGGCCGCGTGCCGTGTTCGAACAGCACCAGGAATTCGTCTCCGCCGAGCCGCGCGAGCGTCGCGCCGGACGGCAGGCAGCCGCTGATGATCGCGGACACGTCCTGCAACAGGCGGTCGCCGGTAATGTGGCCGTAGTGATCGTTGACGCGCTTGAAGTTGTCGAGATCGAGGAACAGGATGCCGACCTGCCCGCGCATGTCGGTGCGGTCCATCGCGAGCGCCCCGCGGATGCGCTCGCTGATCGCATGCCGGTTCGGCAAACCCGTCAGCATGTCGGTGTTCGCGAGTTCGCTGAGCCGCTGCTGCGCGTTGCGCTCCTCGGTGATGTCGATGCCCGAGCAGATCAGGAACTGCTCGTCGACGCCGCTGCCGCTCTGCACGAACTTGTTGCGGAACTGGAACAGGCGCGGCCCGTTGACCGTGTTGATGTAACGCTCGACCGCGAACGAATGGTTGCTCGCGAAGAAGCCGGTGATGTTGTGGCGCGACTGTTCGCCCTGCTCGGGGCTCATGAACAATTCGAATGCGCTGCGGCCGACCACGTCGACCTCGCGCTTGCCCGTCACTTCCTCGCACAGGCGATTGAAGCGCTGCACCATCCCGTTGCGGTCGAGAATCACGACGAGCGAATTCACTTCGGACACGACCTGCTCGGCGAACGCGAGCCCGTTCGCGAGATCGCTCGCGACGGACGCGGTATCGGAATAGGCGGAGGCCGTGCCGGCCCAGTCTTTCGTATCGACCTTCCTGCCGACCAGATGGAGGCTGATCGCATTGCCGAACAGCGTGATGTCGAGCACGAGGTGCGACGTGACGCCGGTCAGCACGCGAACCCGCGCAGCCTGCTCGGCGGTCAGCGCGACCGCGACGTTGGTCATGCCGCGAACGGCGGCCAGTTCGAGTGCATTGCTGTCGCTGCCGAGACGCCAGCAGGGGCTGCGCGTACCGACGTGCGCCTCAAGCACCGCGCTATCGTTTTCGTCATCCATGGACACGCCCCGATCCAGAAAAAACGCACAGTGTAGACGGAGGCGAGACGGCCGCCCCCGATCCCCGGCCACGCAACGCGCGTACCCGGCAAGGCAGTCGTGATGGCCGCGACAGCGATCCTCGTTCCGTATTTGTTTCCAACTAATGCGACCCGGCGTTCGCGCTCGACGCGCGCAGGTTTTCCAAGCGAATGATGAGACCCATCTTATCAAATGACGATGAAGATTGGCACTCACATTTGGAACTTGGTGTCAAGGAATCGGGACTCGGTTGGCAACGGGGATTTTTCATGCGCTGCCATACCCCGCAAGCCGTCGCCACGGGTCCGGGCGGGGCCCGCCGGACTGGCCAGCAGCCGCGCGGGATAAGGATTTGAGACGAATCGAAGGGCATCCGGACCGACGTGCGGCAACGGCACGCCAGCGGGGTCGGATCGCAATGCAGCAATCGCGGTAACGGGCTTTTCCTTTCCGTTCGAACGGGAATCCACGCGTTTATTCCCGCTTCCGTTGCAATATCGCACCGGTCTTTTGGCGCGAATATATCGCCCGCGCGCCGACGCCGCGGCAGCGCGGGCGGAACCGGTGCGATCGCCCGGTCGGGGTGGCGCGGGAGCCGCGCCGACGCGCGTGTCGTCGCGCCTTCCCGCGCGGTTCGTGCGGATCGCCCGACTCAGTCGGCCACGCCGTAGCCGCCGCCCCCCGGCGTTTCGACCACGAACACGTCGCCCGCCGCCATCTGCGCGCGGCCGATGTGGTCGAGCAGCTCGACCGTGCCGTCCGCCCGCTCGATCGTGTTGCGGCCGAGCGCGCCCGCCTCGCCGCCCGCCGCGCCGAACGGCGCATGGATCCGGTTGTTCGACAGGATCGACGCGGTCATCGGTTCGAGGAAGCGGATCCGCCGCACCGCGCCGTCGCCGCCGCGCCAGCGCCCGCCGCCGCCCGACCCCGCGCGCAGCCGGTGCGAGTCGAGCCGCACCGGGTAACGCCATTCGAGCACTTCCGGATCGGTCAGCCGCGAGTTCGTCATGTGCGTCTGCACCGCGCCGACGCCCGCGAAGCCGTTGCCCGCGCCGCTGCCGCCGGCGATCGTCTCGTAGTACTGGTATTGATCGTTGCCGAACGTGAAGTTGTTCATCGTGCCCTGGCTCGATGCGACGCAGCCGAGCGCGCCATACAGTGCATTGGTGATTGCCGACGACGTCTCCACATTGCCCGACACGACCGCGGCCGGATATTCGGGATTGAGCATCGAGCGTGCGGGCACGATCACCGTCAGCGGCTTCAGGCAGCCGGCGTTCAGCGGGATGTCGTCGCCGACCAGCGTGCGGAACACGTACAGCACGGCGGCCATGCAGACGGCCTTCGGCGCGTTGAAGTTGTTGTCGAGCTGCGCGGACGTGCCGGTGAAATCGATCTCCGCACGCCGCGCCGCGCGATCGACGCGGATCGCGACGCGGATCTCCGCGCCGTTGTCGAGCGGATAGCGGTATGCGCCGTCCTGCAGCGCGCCGATCACGCGGCGCACTGCTTCTTCCGCGTTGTCCTGCACGTGCCCCATGAACGCGAGCACGACGTCGCGGCCGAACTGCGCAACCATCCGCCGCAACTCGTCGACGCCCTTCTGGTTCGCGGCGATCTGCGCCCGCAGGTCGGCCATGTTCTGCTCGACGTTGCGCGCGGGATAGCGGCCCGATGCGAGCAGTGCGCGCGTGTCGGCGTCGCGCAGCGCGCCGGCCGACACGAGCTGCCAGTTGTCGATCAGCACGCCCTCTTCGTCGATGTGCCGCGAATCGGGCGGCATCGAGCCCGGCGTCGTGCCGCCGATGTCCGCGTGATGGCCGCGCGAACCGACGTAGAAGAGCGGCGCGTCGGCGCCGTCCGCGAACACCGGCGTGATGACGGTCACGTCCGGCAGGTGCGTACCGCCGTGATACGGGTCGTTCAGCATGAACACGTCGCCGTCGCGCATGCGGCCGCGATTGCGCTCGATCACCGTGCGGATGCTCTCGCCCATCGAGCCCAGGTGCACCGGCATGTGCGGCGCGTTCGCGATCAGGTTGCCGTCGCCGTCGAAGATCGCGCACGAGAAGTCGAGCCGTTCCTTGATGTTCACCGAGTACGCGGTGTTCTGCAGCCGCAGCCCCATCTGCTCGGCGATCGACATGAAGAGGTTGTTGAAGATCTCGAGCCGCACCGGATCGGCGTCGGTCCCGAGCGAGCGGCGCGTCGGCAGCGGCGTCGTGCGCGTGAGCACGAGGTTGCCCTGCGCGGTCATCCGCGCGCGCCAGCCGGGTTCGACGACGGTCGTGCCGTTCTGTTCGGCGACGATCGCCGGCCCGTCGATCGCGTCGC
>NZ_JAGIXF010000115.1:0-15795 GCF_021483755.1 Burkholderia sp. WTPI3
TGGGATGAAGGATTCGAAGGTGATCGTCGCGATCAACAAGGATCCGGAGGCGCCGATCTTCAGCGTGGCCGATTACGGTCTCGTCGGCGATCTGTTCGCGCTCGTGCCGGAACTCGTGACCGAGCTCGGCTGAAGCAGTGTGATGCTTCAGCGGTAAGCAGCAAGATGAGGGGCGCGATGAGCGCCCCTTTTTTCATGCTCCGAGCGAAGAAGGGGAGGTTCCCGGTACGAAGATCGCGTTCGGGCGATGCTGCGCAGAACATGTATTCATGCCGGCGACGGACTCGAAGCAGAGGGCGCCGGGAGCGGGCTCGCGTTGGCGGACATCCCGTTCAGATCCGGCTGTCCGTTCGTCGAAACGAAAAAGGCGCCCGCGCGGCGCCTTTCCTTTCGATGCCGGCCGGCCCGCATGGCGGCGGGCCGTCTGGACTTACGCGTATGCCGGACGCGTCTGCCCGGCCACGTCCTTCAGGTAGCGATGTACCGACAAGTCGTCGGCCTGGATTGCCGGCTTCTTGCCCGAGATCAGGTCGGCCAGCAACTGGCCCGAGCCACACGACATCGTCCAGCCGAGCGTGCCATGGCCGGTGTTCAGGAACAGGTTCGATACCGGCGTGCGGCCGACGATCGGCGTGCCGTCCGGCGTCATCGGGCGCAGGCCCGTCCAGAACGTCGCGTTCGACGTATCGCCGCCGCCCGGGAACAGGTCGTTCACGCACATTTCTAGCGTTTCGCGACGCGCTGCGCGCAGGCTCTTGTCGAAGCCGACGATTTCCGCCATGCCGCCGACGCGGATGCGCTGGTCGAAACGCGTGATCGCGATCTTGTAGGTTTCGTCGAGCACCGTCGACACGGGGGCAGCCGCTTCGTTGACGATCGGCGCGGTGATCGAATAGCCCTTGAGCGGATAGACCGGAATCTTCATCAGGTTCGAGATGAAGCTGGTCGAGTACGAGCCGAGCGCGACGACGTACGCATCCGCGCGTACCGTCTCGCTGCCGCACTGCACGCCGGCGATCTTGCCGCCGGCAATCGCGAGTGCGTCGATCGGCGTGTTGTAGCGGAACTTGACACCGAGCGATTCGGCGAGCGCCGCGAGGCGCGTCGTGAACAGCTGGCAGTCGCCCGTTTCGTCGCCCGGCAGGCGCAGGCCGCCCGTCAGCTTGTGCGACACGGCGGCGAGAGCCGGTTCGGCGTTCTTCAGTTCGGCCGGCGACAGCAGTTCGAACGGCACGTTCGCTTCCTGCAGCACCGCGATGTCCTTCGCCGCGCCGTCGAGTTGCTGCTGCGTGCGGAACAACTGCAGCGTGCCGCCCGTGCGACCTTCGTACTGGATGCCGGTGTCGGCGCGCAGCGCCTGCAGGCAATCGCGGCTGTATTCGGCGAGGCGGACCATGCGGCCCTTGTTGACCGCATAGCGCTCGGCCGTGCAGTTGCGCAGCATCTGCCACATCCACTGCAACTGGAAGCGCGTGCCGTCGAGGCGGATCGCGAGCGGAGCATGCTTCTCGAACATCCACTTGACGGCCTTCAACGGCACGCCGGGAGCGGCCCACGGCGCGGCATAGCCGGGCGAGATCTGGCCCGCGTTCGCGAAGCTCGTCTCGAGCGCGGGGCCGGCCTCCCGGTCGATCACCGTGACTTCATGACCGGCGCGCGCGAGGTAATACGCGCTTGCCACGCCCACCACACCGCTGCCCAGAATGACGACTCGCATAGCTGCTCCAGATGGAAGGGATCAGGTCGAGGCCGGGCGCACCCGCGGCTCCGTGTAACCTCTAGCTGATCTAGTTTTTTGAGCTATGGTATTGTCGAATGTGTAGGTTTTGTTATCGTATTTTTCAGGTTTTCAGAAGAAACAAATGAGAACGCAACGCCAGCCAGTACGCTCCCTCGACAAGCTCGACCGGCGCATCCTGAAACTGCTTCAGGAAGACGGCCGGATGGCGATGAAGGACCTCGCGGAACAGGTCGGACTGACCGTGACGCCGTGCATCGAACGCGTGCGGCGCATGGAGCGGGACGGCGTCATCACCGGCTATCACGCGCGCGTCGATCCGGGCCAGCTCGGCGCGGCGCTGCTGGTATTCGTCGAGATCACGCTCGGCCACAAGGGTGGCAACATGTTCGAGCAGTTTCGCCGCGAAGTGATGAAGATCGACGAGGTGCTCGAGTGCCATCTCGTGTCGGGCGATTTCGACTACCTGATCAAGGCGCGGATCGGCGAGATGGCCGACTATCGCAAGCTGCTCGGCGACATCCTGCTGCAATTGCCCGGCGCGGTACAGTCGAAGAGCTATGTCGTGATGGAGGAAATCAAGGAGACGCTGACGATTTCAGTCGGCGAATGACCGCTGCGGCGGCCCGGCTTCGGACTGCCTGTCGGTCCACATATCGCGCCCTTGGCACGCTGCACCCAATACTGTATAAATATACAGTATTGGGTGCAGGCGAATGGGTGAGCGCATGGACGGTCTGTCCGACAACGAATTTCCGATAGCACCGCCCGCGCCCCGCAAGGGGCGTGGTGCGGTCGACAACCTGCAGGGCCGTTACGAAACGACCCTGCGCGAAACGGTGGACGACGGCTGGATGCACGAATCGGACGATGCCGATCTGGCCGCGCCGCTGCGCACGCAGGTGTTCGAGGAGCGCGCCAAGAGCATCCTGACGCACAACCAGTCGCCAGACATTCCGTTCAGCGTGTCGCTCAATCCGTATCGCGGCTGCGAGCACGGTTGCATCTACTGCTTCGCGCGGCCTACGCACAGTTATCTCGGTTTATCGCCGGGGCTCGATTTCGAGAGCCGCATCTATGCGAAGGTCAACGCGGCCGAACTGCTCGAACGCGAGATTTCGCGTAAGCGCTACGTGCCCGAACCCATCGCGCTCGGCGTGAACACAGATGCATACCAGCCGGTCGAGCGCGAACTGCGCATCACGCGCAGCGTGATCCAGGTGATGCACGATCACGGGCTGCCATTCGCAGCGATCACGAAGTCGTCGCTGATCGAGCGCGATCTCGATCTGCTCGCGCCGATGGCCGCGCGCGGACAGGTGATGGCTGCGGTCACTATCACCACGCTCGACGCCGATCTCGCGCGCACGCTGGAGCCGCGAGCGGCGACCCCGGCGCGCCGCTTGCGTACGATCCGCGCGCTGCGCGACGCGGGCGTGCCGGTGGGCGTGAGCATTGCACCGATGATCCCGTTCGTCACCGAGCCCGACCTGGAGCGCGTGCTCGAGGCCTGCGCGGATGCCGGTGCGACGCATGCGAGCTACATCATCCTGCGGCTGCCGTGGGAGGTAGCGCCGCTGTTCAAGAACTGGCTGTCCGCGCATTTCCCCGATCGTGCGGAACGCGTCATGAACCGCGTGCGCGACATGCGCGGCGGGAAGGACTACGACTCGGATTTCTCGAAGCGGATGAAGGGGGAAGGGATCTGGGCCGACCTGTTGCGGCAGCGCTTCCGTCAGGCCGTCAAGCGGCTCGGGTTGAATGAACGCACGAAAGGCATCCTGGATCTGTCGCAGTTTCGCGGCGCACCGGCGGGCAAGGCGCCCGCGCAGCGCATCGTTGCGGGCGCAACAGGTGCGAAGGTGCGTGACGACGCGCAGTTGAGCCTGTTCTGACCCGCGCGTCGGCGCTTATTGCGAAATCTGCTTTGCTGCTTCGACTTGCGATTCGAAATACGTCTGGAACGACAGCGCGAGCGCGGTCATCAGCAGGAACGCACCGATCAGCAGCGAGAAGATCACGATGAAGATCACTGTCCAGCCGGATCGGCTGTGCTTGCCGGTGTCGGCATTGAATTGCGCATCCCATTTTTCGTCGGGGCGCAGCCCGTAGACGAGCGCGGCGAGGAACGCGGCCAGCAGCGAGATCGCGCCGGGCACCGCGAGCCACCAGCCGAGGCCGGCGCTGCGCTGTGTGGCGGCGAGCAGCAGGAAGCCGGGGATGCCGACGATCGTCGCGAGCAGGTGCGCCCAGCCGTACACGTCGCGAAAGCCATACAGGTAGAAGCGATGCGCGCCGAGCGATCCGAACAGGAAGGCGAGGGCGGCGGTAAGCGTCTTGGAGCGGAAGCGGCGGGACGGTGCGGTGCTGCTGGACATGGGTGGCGGCGGATGATCGTTGCATGGGCGGCCCGACAGGCCGGCGCGGGCGCACGGCCCGGCACGCATTCTACGATGCCCGGTGGGACCCGGTCACCCCTCGCCTGCGTCAAGGTGACGCATAGGTGACGCGGTAGATGGCGCCCGCGTAATCGTCGCTGACGAGCAGCGAGCCGTCCGGTAGCGGCAGCACGTCGGCGGGGCGGCCCCACACCGTACCGTTCGCACGCAGCCAGCCCGTGATGAATGGCGTCTGGCTTGCGTGACTGCCATCCGCCGACACGACGGCGCGCATTACGCGGTAGCCGACTTTCGTGCTGCGATTCCACGAGCCGTGCTCGGCAATGAATACGCTATTGCGATACGACGCCGGAAACATCGGTCCCGTATAGAAACGCATGCCCAGTGCCGCGACGTGCGCGCCAAGTTTCAGGACGGGCTGCACATATCGGCGGCACACGTCGGGGCTGCCGAATTCGGGGTCGGGCGTGTCGCCGCCGTGGCAGTAAGGGAAACCGAAGTCGAGGCCCGCGCGCGGTGCGCGGTTCAGCTTGTCGTCGGGTGCGTCGTCGCCCATCATGTCGCGCCCGTTGTCGGTGAACCACAGCTCGCCGGAGTCGGGGTGCCACGCGAAGCCGACCGTATTGCGCACACCACGGGCAAATACCTCGCGCCCGCTGCCGTCGGCGTTCATCCGTGCGATGATCGCGTACCGGCTGCGGTCGACGAGACATACGTTGCACGGTGCGCCGGTCGGCACATAAAGCTTGCCGTCGGGGCCGAACGCGATGAATTTCCAGCCGTGGTGATGTTCGGTCGGCAGCGCGTCCGTCACGACCACCGGCGCGGGCGGCTTCGATAGCCGGTCGTCGATGTGGTCGAGGCGCAGGATGCGCGATACGGCCGATATATAGAGCGCACCGTCGCGATACGCGACACCGACGGGCATGTCGAGCCCCGACGCGATCACGTAGTGGGCGCCGATCCGGCCCTCGTGCATCACGAGCGCGTGCACGCGGCCTTCCCGTGTGCCGACATACAGGATACCGCGGGGCGACCACGCCATTTCGCGCGCAGTCGGCACGGCGTCGGTCAGCACGTCCACGTGAAAGCCGGGTGGCATGACGAGTTCGCCCACCGGCAGTGCGGCGCAAGCCGCAGCGGACGCGAGACAGGTGGCGAGACCGGCCAGCAAGCCCGTGAGGCGGTGCTGCGCGCGGTGCTTCGACGTTGCGCGAAATAGCGGCATGGCTGTGGGCGGCGTCTGAACACGACGATTGTATGCCCGGTGACTGAGGCATCCGCGGAATTTTTGCGCGTAAGTGTTTGTTGTGGCTTCAGTTTCCGGCTATAATCGCACGTTTCAGTAGTTTCGAACCCGGTTTCCCCGAAGGATTTCATATGGTTATCATCCGTCTGGCTCGCGGCGGCTCGAAGAAGCGCCCGTTCTACAACATCGTTGCTACCGATTCGCGTAACCGTCGTGACGGCCGCTTCATCGAGCGCGTCGGTTTCTACAACCCGGTTGCTACGAAGGGCGAAGCGCTGCGTATCGCTCAGGACCGTCTGACGTACTGGCAAGGCGTTGGCGCACAACTGTCGCCGACCGTCCAGCGTCTCGTGAAGGAAGCGCAAAAGGCGCAACCGGCTGCCTAACATGGCGCGGTGTGCCGGTCGTGCCGGCTGCAAGGAGCATTGATGTCCGGTCACGATTCCGGTAACACGAAGCGCGGGCGAGCGTCGTTTGGCGCATTCGTCCGCAAGCCGGTCGCACGCGACGTTGTCGCGGACGCCGGTACGGCTGCCGAGCAGGGCAGCCTCGAGGCGGTGCAAGCCTGGCCCGACGATGCTGTCGAGGTCGGGGCGGTGGTCGACGCCTATGGCCTGAAGGGTTGGGTCAAGGTGGCGACGCATGCCGACGCCGGTCGCGGCGGCGATGCGCTGCTAAATGCACGCCGCTGGTGGCTGGAACGGGGTGGGGAGCGGTTGTCCGCCCGCATCCTGCAGTCGAAGACGCACGGCGACACGGTCGTCGCGCAATCCGCGGGTGTCAGCGACCGCGATGCCGCACTGGCTTTGCGCGGCTTTCGCGTGTTCGTGCGCCGGGAGGATTTCCCGGCATTGGCCGCGGACGAATTCTATTGGGTCGACCTGATCGGTCTCGAGGTCGTCAACGAGCAATCGGTGGCGCTCGGGACAGTGAGCGGGATGATCGACAACGGCGTGCATTCGATCATGCGCGTCGAATATCCGGCGATCGGCAAAGACGGTCAGCCGGACACCGCCGAACGGCTGATTCCGTTCGTCGGTGTATACGTCAAAACGGTGGATCAGGCGGCACGTCGCATCGTCGTCGACTGGGAAGCCGATTACTAAATGAACCAGGCTACGGAGAGCGCGGTGCAGTTCGATGTCATCACGCTCTTTCCCGAAATGTTCCGCGCGCTGACCGACTGGGGGATCACCAGCCGGGCCGTGAAGCAGGAGCGCTTCGGGCTGCGCACCTGGAACCCGCGTGATTTCACGACGGATAACTACCGCACGGTCGATGATCGTCCGTACGGTGGCGGCCCGGGCATGGTGATGCTGGCTAAGCCGCTCGAAGCTGCGATCGGTGCTGCGAAGGCAGCGCAGGCGGAGCAGGGTGTCGCGAGCACGCGTGTGGTGATGATGTCGCCGCAAGGCGCGCCTTTCACGCACGAACGCGCGATGCGAATGGCGCAGGAGCCGGGCGTCGTCGTGCTGTGCGGTCGCTACGAAGCGATCGACCAGCGTCTGCTTGACCGTTGCGTCGACGAGGAAATCAGCCTCGGCGATTTCGTTCTGTCCGGTGGCGAACTCCCGGCGATGGCGATGATGGATGCCGTCGTGCGCTTGCTGCCCGGTGTGCTGAACGACTCGCAGTCGGCCGTGCAGGACAGCTTCGCCGACGGGCTGCTCGATTGTCCGCATTACACGCGCCCCGAGGAATACGAGGGGATGCGCGTGCCGGACGTGCTGCTCGGCGGGCATCACGCCGAGATCGAGCGGTGGCGACGGCAGGAAGCCTTGAAGAATACGTTGCAGAAGCGGCCGGATCTGATCGACCGGGCGCGTCGCGACAAATTGCTGAGCCGTGCCGACGAGGCATGGCTTGCGAACCTCGCACGCGAAGCGAAGAACGCCTCTTGAGGCGGCGTCGCAGGCGGGAAATGGCGGTGCCGTGCATGCGTGCGCGGTGCCTGATGTAAATCCATCCTCTATCGGGGCCAAGCCTGGGAGCAGGCGGGTGCAAACGCCGACATGATGGCTTTAGGAGTCAGTGATGAATCTGATTGCAAAACTTGAGCAGGAAGAGATCGAGCGCGCGCTCGCCGGCAAGACGATCCCCGAATTCGCCCCGGGCGACACGGTGATCGTGAACGTGAACGTGGTTGAAGGTAACCGCAAGCGCGTTCAGGCATACGAAGGCGTCGTGATCGCGATTCGCAACCGTGGCCTGAACTCGAACTTCATCGTCCGCAAGATTTCGTCGGGCGAAGGTGTCGAGCGTACGTTCCAGACCTACTCGCCGCTGCTGGCGAGTATCGTCGTGAAGCGTCGCGGCGATGTGCGTCGTGCGAAGCTGTACTACCTGCGCGAGCGTTCGGGCAAGTCGGCTCGAATCAAGGAAAAGCTGGTGTCGAAGGATCGCACCGCAGCAGCTTCCCAAGAGTAAGAGCTGTAAGGAAAAAGCACCCACCCGGGTGCTTTTTTCATTCTGGCGCGACAATATGCTCGATACGACACGAACGCGAGAGTTCCATTGAATCGTCGCCCCATCATTGATCCCGAGGTCCTGCCGGTCGAAGGCACCGGCGCGGGCCTGCCCTCCATCGATTCCCGTTTGCTGATGCCGGCCGGCTTGCGCGAGCGTTTCGCGCGCACGCTCGAATGGAGTGTCGAACCCGGCGAAGCGCGGCTGCAGGAGGGTGTCGATCCGCGCAGCGCTGCCGTCCTCGTGCCGCTCGTCGTTCGCGACACCGGCCTCACCGTGCTGCTCACGCAGCGCGCGGATCATCTGAACGACCACGCCGGGCAGATCAGTTTCCCTGGCGGTCGTCGAGAACCGTTCGATTGCGACACGACCGCGACGGCGTTGCGCGAGGCGAAGGAGGAAATCGGGCTGGCCGCAGAGCGGGTCGAGATTCTCGGCGCGTTGCCCGACTACCTGACGGGCACCGGCTTTTGCGTGACACCTGTCGTGGGACTCGTGCATCCGCCATTTACCGTGCAGGCCGACACGTTCGAAGTCGCCGAGATTTTCGAGGTGCCGCTCGCGTTCCTGATGAGCCCGGCGAACCATCAGGTCCGCGTGTTCCGCTGGGAAGGCGGCGAACGTCGTTTTTTTGCGATGCCCTATCCGAATGGCAAATCCGACGGGCATTACTTCATCTGGGGCGCAACTGCCGGCATGTTGCGCAATCTGTACCGCTTCTTGGCAGCCGGATGACATCCCGCCGGATCCGGCGCACGCGGCCGTCTGCCGGGCGTTCGCGCCGGCAGCCATGCGCTGCTTACGCTGTGCTATCGTTATGCAAAAAATGACATAACTCCGAAGACGGCGCCACGCATGACTTTCTTTTCGGTTCTCCTCGCTCTCATCATCGAACAGGTCCGCGCGTTGTCGCCGAGCAATCCCGTGTTCGCGCTGTTCCAGTTTCATGCGGAAACCGTCGCGCATGGTCTCGACGCCGGCAAGCAAAAGCATGGCGTTCTCGCGTGGCTCGCGGTCGTGCTACCGTGGGTGCTGGTCGTCGCGCTGATC
The DNA here is from genome assembly GCF_021483755.1 of Burkholderia sp. WTPI3. NCBI lineage: Bacteria > Pseudomonadati > Pseudomonadota > Betaproteobacteria > Burkholderiales > Burkholderiaceae > Burkholderia > Burkholderia sp. WTPI3. The sequence continues at coordinate 8,903 of NZ_JAGIXF010000115.1, forward strand.
TATTTCCTGCTTTACAAGGTGAGCTTCGTGCTCGCGTTCATCTGGAACGTCGTCGTCGTGTATTTCACGCTCGGGTTCCGTCAGTTCAGCCACTATTTCACTGACATCCATCTCGCGCTCAACAATGACGACGTGCCGCGCGCGCGCGAAATCCTGCACGAGTGGACGGGCCTCGATACGGTCGACATGCCGGTCGGCGAAATCGTCCGCCACACGCTGATTCATGCGGTCGTCGCATCGCATCGTCATGTGTTCGGTGTGTTCTTCTGGTACGTGCTGCCGATCGGCCCGGCCGGCGCCGTGCTGTACCGCATTTCCGAATATCTTGCGCGCACGTGGTCGACGCCGGGCGACGATCGCACGGCTGCATTCTCGACGTTCGCGCAGCGCGCGTTCTTCGCGATCGACTGGATTCCGTCGCGACTGACGGCGCTCGGCTTCGCGATCGTCGGCAACTTCGAGGATGCGATCTACGCGTGGCGCAACCACACGCGTCAGTGGCCGGACCCGAACGACGGCGTGCTGCTCGCGGCCGGTAGCGGCGCACTCGGCGCGCGCCTGGCCGGGCCGCTCGCGGAACCGTCGAGTCTCGACGCGCTCGCAGTCGGCGATAGCGGCCCGCTGACGGTTGGCGACGATTGCACGCCGCGCACGCTGCAGTCGGCCGTCGGCCTGGTCTGGCGCGCGGTGATCCTGTGGATGATCCTGCTGCTGATGCTGACGCTTGCCGTCTGGGTGTCATGACGCGAGAGGGCAGCGCCCGATGAAATGAAAAGGCCGGCTTGATGCCGGCCTTTTTGCTGTGGGTGCGCTCGGCGCATTCAGTCGTCGAGCGGATCGCGCACCGCGCCGCATTGCCAGCAGGCCGTGAACTGGGCCTCCAGCGCTTCGCCGCACTGGCGACAGCGCCATGGGGCAGCGCCGGCCGACGGGCCATTCGACGCGGCATCGAGAAGGCGCCGCGCCAGCGCATCGTCGCGCTCGTCGGCGAGCCACAGCTCGGGCGCGCACGCGTCGGCGGGCAGGCCGCCGAGTGCGCCGGTCGCGTAGCAGTTATGCAGCTCGCAACCTATGCCGGCCACCTGCAGGACATTGGCCCAATGCTGCGCAGTCGCGAGATCGGGTGCCTTGAAACGCATCGCGGCTCCTGTCGGTGAAGGCCGGTCCAACCGGCCCGCCTTCTGCCCGCCGCGCGATCAGCGGACGATCTGGCTTGCCTCGTGCACGAGCTGAGCGTAGAGCGCATGCCGCGACGGCGCGATGCGGCCATCGGCGACGGCTTCGAGAATCGCGCAGCCGGGCTCGTGCAGATGATGGCAATTATAGAAACGGCAGTCCGCGAGCAGCGGGCGGAATTCCGGGAACGCGCGCTCGAGGCGGCCTTCGGTCAGGTGATAAAGGCCGAATTCCTGGAACCCCGGAGAATCGATCAGCGCACCGCCGCCTTCGAGCGGATAGAGGCGCGTGAACGTCGTCGTGTGGCGACCGCTGTTGAGCGCCGCCGAGATTTCGCGGGTCGCGGCCTCGGCATTGGGCACGAGCAGGTTCACGAGTGTCGACTTGCCCATCCCGGACTGGCCGAGCAGGATCGTCGAATGCCCGGCCAGATGCGGTACCAACTGCGCGCGCGCATCGTCGGGCGAGCCTTTTACCGACAGCTCGAGCACGTCGTAGCCGAGGGCCCGGTAGGGCGCGAGACGTTCGCGGGCGACCGGGAGTGCGGCTTCGACGTCGATCTTGTTCAGTACGACGAGCGGCTTCAGTTCGTTCGCCTCGGCCGCGATCAGCGCGCGGCCGAGCAGGTCTTCGCTGAAATAGGGCTCGGTCGCGAGAACGATCAGCAACTGGTCGAGGTTGGCCGCGAAGAGTTTCGACTTGAACTGGTCCGAGCGGTACAGCAGGTTGCGCCGCTCGCCGATCTCGACGATCACGCCCTGGTCGGCCGATGCCTGTTCGTACACGACGCGGTCGCCGACCGCGATGTCGCTCTTCTTGCCGCGCGGGAAGCACTGCAGCATCGGGCCGTCGTCGTCGGGGGCGACGATGTAGTGGCGGCCATGCGCCGCGATCACGCGGCCTTCGACTCGCGGCGCGTCCGACGCACGCGGGGCCGGCTTGCGGGAGGTCGGCCGGCTCATGCGTGCTGCATCAGGCGGTCGATCCGCTGCGAGGCGGGCGGATGCGAGTAGTAGAAGGCCGTGTAGACGGGGTCGGGCGTCAGTGTCGACGCGTTGTCCTCGTAAAGCTTCACGAGCGCGCTGACGAGATCCTGTGCATCGGTCTGGCTGGCCGCGAACGCGTCGGCCTCGAATTCGTGCCTGCGCGACGTGAGGCTGCTGAACGGCGTCGCGAAGAACAGGAACACGGGAATCGCGAGGAAGAAGAGCACGAGCGCGGCACCTGCGTTGCTGGAGTCGAGCGACGGCGTGACGCCGAGGCCGGTGTAGAACCACGTGCGTTGCGCGAGCCAGCCGAGCAGGGCGAGCAGCACGAGGCTCAGCACGAACGACACCAGCATCCGCTTCATCACGTGACGGCGCTTGAAGTGACCGAGCTCGTGTGCGAGCACGGCTTCGATTTCCTGGCCCGACAGCCGAGCGAGCAGCGTGTCGAAGAACACGATCCGCTTCGATGCGCCGAAGCCCGTGAAGTACGCGTTGCCGTGCGCGGAACGGCGGCTGCCGTCCATCACGAACAGGCCCTTCGCCGCGAAGCCGCAACGCTTCATCAGCGACTCGATGCGCGTGCGCAGCGCGTCGTCCTTCAGTGGTTCGAACTTGTTGAAGATCGGCGCTATGAAGGTCGGGTAGATCAGCAGCACGAGCATCTGGAACGCGACCCAGACGATCCACGTCCACAGCCACCACAGGCTGCCGGCCTGGTTCATCAGCCACAGCACGACGAACAGCAGCGGCAGGCCCAGCACGGCGCCGAGCAGCGTGTTTTTCAGCATGTCGGTGAAGAACAGCCGCCTGGTCATCCGGTTGAAGCCGAAACGCTGTTCGATTCCGAACTGGCGGTAATACTCGAACGGCACGTCGATCACGCTCGTGATCACGAGCACGGCGGCGACGAGCGCGACCTGCTGCCCGTAGCCGCGACCGAACCAGCCGGTGAGCAGCGTGTCGAGCGCGCCTACGCCGCCGAGCAGCGTGAGACCGACCAGCACGGCCGCGCTGACGACGATCTCGAACATCGCGAGCCGGGTGCGCTCGACGGTGTAGTCGGCCGCGCGCTGGTGAGCACTCAGCGGAATGGTGGCGCTGAACTGCGCGGGCACACCGTTGCGGTGCGCGGCGACGAAGCGGATCTGCCGCGACGCGAGCCATAGCTTGGTGACGACCATCGCGAGCACGGCGATCGCAAACAGCAGGGTGAACGAAAAGGGTGACATCGAAGGCGCCAAAGGGTTCTATGCGAGAATTATATGTTCTTGCGGACCGGGCCCGCTTACGCGATGCCGCCCGCCGTCCGCCATTTTCCAGGATGACTCATGACCGATACCGCCGCTTCCGCCAGCCAGCCCGCGCTCGTGCGCAACGAGTTGAACCTCGTCTGGCTCGACATGGAGATGACGGGCCTCGACCCGGATAACGACCGCATCATCGAAATCGCGGTCGTCGTGACCAATTCCACGCTCGACATTGCCGTGGAAGGCCCTGTGTTCGCGATCCACCAGAGCGACGAAACGCTCGCGAAGATGGACGACTGGAACAAGTCGACGCACGGCCGTTCGGGCCTGATCGACCGCGTGCGCGCGTCGACCGTGACCGAGGAGGAAGCCGCCGCGCAGTTGCAGGCGTTCCTCGCGCAGTACGTGTCGCCCGGCAAGTCGCCGATGTGCGGCAACTCGATCTGCCAGGACCGCCGCTTCATGGCGCGCTGGATGCCGGAATTCGAGCGGTTCTTCCACTACCGCAACCTCGACGTCAGCACGCTCAAGGAGTTGTGCCGCCGCTGGCAGCCCGCGATCTACAAGGGTTTCCAGAAGCGCGCGATGCATACGGCGCTGGCGGACATCCTCGAATCGATCGACGAGCTCAAGTACTACCGCCAGCATTTCCTGATTCCGGCCGCATCGGCGGCGCCGGCAGGCGAGTCCGCGCCGGCCGCCTGAGCGGGCCGGCACACGCTCAGCGCGGCGCGCGCTGGGCGTTCTTCGGCCGGAATGCCGCGACCACCGCGGCGTCGGTCTCGATATACGGGCCGCCGATCAGGTCGATGCAATAGGGCACTGCGGCGAAGATGCCGGGCACGGTCGACTTGCCGTCGGCATCGCGCAGCCCTTCGAGCGTTTCCCGGATCGACTTCGGCTGACCGGGCAGGTTGATGATCAGCGCCGCATGGTCGGCCCGGGCCGTTTCGCGGATCACCGCGACCTGCCGCGAGAGGATTGCGGTCGGCACGAAATTCAGGCTGATCTGCCGCATCTGTTCGCCGAATCCCGGCATTTCCTTTGTTGCCACGGCCAGCGTGGCCTCCGGCGTCACGTCGCGGCGCGCGGGGCCGGTGCCGCCCGTCGTCAGCACGAGATCGCAGCCGGCGACGTCGACGAGTTCGGCCAGCGTGGCGGAGATTGTCGGTGCGTCGTCCTGGATCAGCCGGGTTTCGGCGCGCCAGGGCGAGGTCAGCGCGCCGGCAAGCCATTCCTGCAGCGCCGGAATGCCCTTGTCCTCGTAGACGCCGGTGCTCGCGCGGTCGCTGATCGACACGAGGCCGACCACGAGCTCGTCCGGGTGGTTACGCTTCGTCGTCATGGTCGTCTCCGGCATCGTCCGGCGCGTCATCGCCGTCCGCCTCGTCCGTGCCGCTTGCGGTCTTGATCCACTGGAACAGTTCGCGGAAATAGCGCGGCGGCTTGCCTTGCTGCGCTTCCTTGCGTGCGTTGCGGATCAGCGTGCGGCCTTCCTGGATGTCGGCCTCGGGGTGCTGGCGGAGGAATTCGGTCAGCGCGTCGTCGTTCGCGAGCAACTGTTCGCGCGTGCGCTCGATCCAGTGCAGGCGCGCCGTCGCGGCCTTGTTGACGCCGCGCTGTGCGTCGAGCGCGGTGCGCAGCGCGGCCGTCTCGTCGTCGGTCAGCGAGCGCATCACGCGGCCGACGTACTGCAACTGGCGGCGCTTGCCTTCGTGATCGGTGATCCGGCGGGCTTCGCGCACGGCGTCCGCAAGATCTTCGGGCATCGGCATGCGCTTGAGCGCGTCCTTCGGCAGGTCGACCAGTGCCTGGCCGAGCTCCTGCAGCGCGTGCATCTCGCGTTTCAACTGGGATTTGCTGGGGCGATCGTATCCATTGTCGTCGTCTTCGACGGCATGCTCGATCGGCTGGATTCGGGTTTTGCGTGTCATGGGCGGCATTGTATCGCGGCGCGGACCCCCGAAGCTTGTCGGTATCCGGCCCCGGACCTTGCTATGATCGCGGGATACGCAACATTTTGAACACGCGGGCGCCCGCCCGCCACCGGATATCAAGACGATGGCAGCCAATCTCGACGTACAAGCGCGCTATTTCCCGCACACGCAGGACCAACTCAAAGAAATTGCCTCGGACATCCTTCGCCATGCGAAGGCGCTCGGCGCGAGCGACGCCGCGACTGAAATCTCCGAAGGTGACGGCCTGTCGGTGTCGGTGCGCCGCGGCGAGGTCGAGACGATCGAACACAACCGCGACAAGATGGTCGGCGTGACGGTGTTCATCGGCAAGAAGCGCGGCAACGCGAGCACGTCCGATTTTTCGCCGGCCGCGATCAAGGATACCGTCGCCGCCGCATACAACATCGCGCGCTTCACGGCCGAAGACGACGCGGCAGGCCTCGCCGAAGCCGAACTGCTCGAAACCGACCCGCGCGACCTCGATCTCTATCACCCGTGGGCGCTGTCGGCCGACGAGGCCGTCGAGCTCGCCCGCCGCGCGGAAGACGCCGCGTTCGCCGTCAGCCCGCAGATCCGCAACTCGGAAGGCGCGAGCGTGTCGGCGCAGCATTCGCAGTTCGTGCTCGCAACGTCGCGCGGCTTTCTCGCCGGCTACCCGTATTCGCGTCACTACATCGCGTGCGCACCGATCGCGGGCAGCGGCCGCCACATGCAGCGCGACGACTGGTATTCGTCGAAGCGCAGCGCGGTCGATCTCGCCGCACCCGAAGCCGTCGGGCGCTATGCGGCCGAACGCGCGCTCGCGCGGATGGGGGCACGCCGTCTCGACACCCGCAAGGTGCCCGTGCTGTTCGAGGCGCCGCTTGCGGCCGGCCTGCTCGGCGCATTTGTGCAGGCCGTGAGCGGCGGTGCGCTGTACCGCAAGACGTCGTTCCTCGTCGACAGCCTCGGCAAGCCGGTGTTCGCACCGCACGTCCAGGTCGTCGAGGATCCGCACGTGCCGCGCGCAATGGGCAGCGCACCGTTCGACGAGGAAGGCGTGCGCACGCGCGCGCGCAGTGTGGTCAGCGACGGTGTCGTCGAGGGCTACTTCCTGTCGACCTATTCCGCACGTAAGCTCGGCACGCAGACCACCGGCAATGCGGGCGGCTCGCACAACCTCGCGCTGCGCAGCTCGAATACGCAACCGGGCGACGATTTCGACGCGATGCTGAAGAAGCTTGGCACGGGCCTGCTGCTGACCGAACTGATGGGGCAGGGCGTGAACTACGTGACCGGCGACTATTCGCGCGGCGCGGCGGGCTTCTGGGTCGAGAACGGCGTGATCCAGTACCCGGTCGAGGAAATCACCGTCGCGAGCACGCTACAGGAAATGTTCCGGCATATCGTCGCGATCGGAGCGGATTCGATCGTGCGCGGTACAAAGGAAACGGGCTCGGTGCTGATCGAACAGATGACGATCGCCGGCCAGTAAGCCGAGCGGCATCGGCCGCCATGAAAACGAAAAGCCCGATCGGCGCGAG
>NZ_JAGIXF010000116.1:0-15555 GCF_021483755.1 Burkholderia sp. WTPI3
CTAATCCCTCAATGCACACTTCCGAAGAATACATTTGTCTGATTTAGATAACATCGGAGAATTTCGTTTTTATCGTTCGCGTGCGGCTCTGTAGTCTCCTGCCATTCCGGTTTACCGATGCAAATCAATACGCAAGGAGATGAAATGAAACGCACGACCCTCTCGATGCTTTCGATCGCGTCGTTCGCGGCAATGCCCGCCGCGCATGCACAAACGAGCGTCACGCTGTACGGCGTGGTCGACACGTCGATCACGTACGTGAATCATGCGCAGGGCAAGGACAGCGCGTGGATGCTGGGCAACAGCAGCGCGGGCAACCTCGCCGGCAGCCGCTGGGGCGTGAAAGGCACCGAAGATCTCGGCGGCGGGCTGAAGGCGCTGTTCCAGCTCGAAAACGGCTTCGACCCGAGCAACGGCCGCCTGGGCCAGAACGGCCGACTGTTCGGCCGGCAGGCGTTCGTCGGCCTGACAAGCGACCGTTACGGCACGCTCACGTTCGGCCGCCAGTACGATCCGCTCGTCGACCTCGTGCAGGGCATCACCGCCGACAACTATCTCGGCAGCGTGTTCGCGACGCCGGGCGACGTCGACAACTACGACAACAGCTTCCGCGTCGACAACGCCGTGAAGTACACGTCCGCCGTGTATTCGGGCCTGCAGTTCTCGGCGATGTATTCGTTCGGCGGAATCGCCGGCAGCACCGGCGCCGCACAGTCGTATTCGGCCGCCGTGTCGTACAACAACGGGCCGTTCAGCGTCGCGGGCGGCTACTTCCACGCGACCAACAGCCCCGCATCGAACACGATCCGCGACGGCTGGAGCAGCTCGTCGGACGGTACGTTCGACGGCCCGATCAACAGCGGCTATGCGAGCGCGCACTCGATCGGCATCGCGCGGATCGCGGGCCAGTACGTCGCCGGCCCGTTCACGTTCGGTCTCGGCTACAGCAACGCGCAATACCGCCGCGACGCGAGCGCCGCGTTCAACTCGAACGAGCACTACAACACCGGGCAAGGCTTCGTGAACTACCAGGCGACGAATGCGCTGCTCGTGGGCGTCGGCTACAGCTACACGCGCTCGGGCGGCGACACGTCGGCTACCTATCACCAGGTGTCGGCCGGCGCGGACTACAACCTGTCGAAGCGCACCGACGTGTACCTGACCGCCGCGTACCAGCACGCGAGCGGCCGCACCAGCGACGGCAACGGCGGGTCGATGGCCGCTCAGGCGTCGATCGGGTCGTACGGCTATGCGGGCACGAGTTCGCAGACCCTCGTCAACCTCGGGCTGCGTCACCGCTTCTGATCGACGGCGGCCGGCTGCGCACTGCACGGCCGGCCGGCACCCGATCGACCGACACGGCGGCTTCGGCCGCCGTCGTCGCTTGCGGCCCGCGTATCGACAGGCCCTCGGCTGTCGATGCGCGTCGTCCATGGCTGGGTTGACGGCAAAACTGACGCGAGGCGTCATCTTCGTGACGACCATCGCGTGGAGCAACTTGCGCCCGACAAGACGTCCTTTTTACCGATTGCACCGGGTCGCACCGATGCCGGCAGCGCTGAAAACACGCGCCAGATGGCCGTCAAATGCAAAGGAAAGTTTGATGCGAGCCATTTGTCTGCTCGCTATGGCACACTTCGCGTCTGCGTAATTTCCTTGCACCGGGCGGCCGGATTCCGCCCCATCCTGCCATGCCGCGTCAGACTGCCCGTTCGATCAGCCACGCCACGCCGAAGATCGCCGCGACGATCGCGATGTCGTGCGCGCTGCACGGCATCGCGCGCGCCGACTGCCTCGACGACGCGGCCACGTTCCAGCACGTGAGCGTGAGCCTGCTGCGCGGCATCGCGCAGGTCGAATCGGGGATGAATCCGAACGCCGTCAACACCAACACGAACGGCACCGTCGACATCGGCCTGATGCAGATCAACAGCACGTGGCTGCCGACCCTCGCGCGCGAGGGCATCACGCAGCAGAGCCTGTTCGATGCGTGCACCAATGCGTATGTCGGCGCATGGATCCTGTCGCAGAATATTCGCCAGCTCGGTGCGAACTGGAACGCGATCGGCGCGTACAACGCTGCTTCTCCCGACAAGCGCCTCGCGTATGCGCGCAAGGTCTATGATGCAATCCGGACCATGCCGGATTCGCCGGATACTCCCATGCCCATCCTTCCACCGTCCTTTACGCCGCCGCAACAGGTGCAGCCGTACAACCCGTTCGCGAGCCTGAGCGTGTCGGCACCGGCGGTCACGCGGCCGCGCATGCTCGCGCCGGCCGCCCCGCCGCCGCAGCAGCAAGGCGGGCCAGCCGGCCCGGCCGGCACGTACAACTTCGGCTGGACCGTCACGGGCGCCGACCAGGCCAAGCCGACCCAGGTGTTCGACGACGGATCGCGGATCTACGTGCAGTTCAGCGACATGAAACACGTGCCGGCGATCTTCACCGAAACGTCGTCGGGCCGCGTACTGATGTCGTGGGAGCTGCAATTCCCGTATGCCGTTTTGACGCGTCCCGCGCAAACGTTAATCTTCCAGCTCGGGCCGTTCGAGGCGCGCGCGCAGCGCGGCGGAGCCGGGTCGGCCGGGGCCGGTGCGGCCATGCAGGCAGGTACGGCAACGCCGCAGCCGGGCGCGGCGACGACCACGGCTGCCACGCCGCCCGCGTCGAAACACGCTGCCAGTGCCGCGGCCAAGCGCGCCGCGTCGTCCGATGCGCTCTGGTATATCGACACGGCATCGACGTCGGGTTCGACAGCGACCGCGAGCACGGCGAATCCCCCGCCGGCATCGACGCCGGCGACGTGGCCCACCGCGGTGACGTCGAGCGCGCCACCGCCCGTTGCAACGCCTGCCGCGACGCCGAAAGCGCCGGCCGCACGCGTCAGTACCGACGCACTCTGGTATATCTCGAAGTAACGTGCGCAACCGGCATGCGTCATGCAGGCGCGGATTACCGGACGATCGCCGTCGCGCCGTCCAGGTCCGGTTCGGCGATGACGCTCAATTCGCCTGCGTCGGCTAGAGTTCCGGCGCGTTCATGTCGTCGCCCCGCTACCGCACGGCTGTGCCGGCCGGCGCCGCCGACAATTCCGGCCATGACGGCCGAGCCATCCGTCACCCGCGCCGCACCCAGATCACCTTCCCGTCGCGAATGCCCAGATCGCGGCGTTCCTGTCGATAGTCCATCGTGCCGGGCAACGACTTGCCGTCGCGCTCGAGCACGCGCCACAGGCAACCGTCGAGCAGCGCGGCCGCATCGGCCTCGGTCTTGCCGATCAGCGCGTCGTCCGGCGCGGCATCCGCCTTGCACGCATGCGCGGCGCCCGGCTGTCCGGCGTTTGCGCCTGCGCCGTTCGTATCGGCATGGGTCGTGTTCATGTTCGCACATCCTGCAAATGTTGCGCTCGCAACGAGTGCAACGATCATCGCGATCGTGTTCTTCATCGATTCTTCTCCGTGTCGCGGCCCGGTGGCGTTTGTGCGGCAAGCGTGCGCGGCCGGATCTTGCATGCGTGACCGGTTCCGCACACCGCAGGCCGTTTCTCGATGGATGCCGGCAAAGCGGCGTGCGGCGCTGCGGCCCGGGCGAGCCGATTCGGCGCACCGGGCTCGCCTGCATGTTACCGCACGCGATTCGCAGCGACGGCGCGAAGCCGACACATCGCACGTGACCGGCCCGCGCGCATCCGTGCCCGCGGTGCAACGATCCAGGCAACCGGTTCAGAACTTGTACGTCGCGCCGGCCATGCCGTAGTAGTTGCTGCGCGACTGGACGATCGGGCTGTCGCCGTAGCGGCCGAGCAGTCGCGTCGCGCCGCCGGTCGCGAGTACTGACCAGTGCCGCGACACTTCCCGGTTCCACGCAACCGACATCGTGGCGCTGTCGATCCCGCCGCTTGTCGAATATGGCCTGAACCGGCTCGCCATCGACTGCGCATCGGTCACGCCGTAGAACGTCTGCGTATAGCGTCCGGTGCCGGCATGCACGCTGCCCGTCACGATGATCTGGTGCTGCGCGGTCTTCAACACCGGCACCGCGAGATCGACGTGCCCCGACACCCCGCGCGACGTGTGCGTCACGGGCGTGTCGACCGTCACGCTCAGTTCGGCCGCGTTGAACAGCGTCACGCCCGCCCGCGCGCCGACGAGCACCGAACCCGGAATCCGGCCCATCCCCTTCAGGTAGTCCGAACCCGGCAGGTCGAAGCGGTTCTCGTCCGCGCGGCCCGGATCGTAATTCACCGCCGCCGACACGAACACGCCGTGCGGCAGGTCCAGCCGGTAGCCGGCGCCCGACGCGGTGTCGATGAAGAAGCCGTTGCCGAACCTCGCCGAAAACGCCGGTGCAACGACGCCGCGATACTGGTTGCTCCCCGGGTAGCGCGGCGCGGCTCCGCCGCCGAGCGAGAGCGAATACTGGTTTTCAGCGTGGGCGGCGGCGGCAAGGGTCAGGCCGGCCAGCGGCATGCAATAGCGGTAGCATCGAAGGGGCGGGCGCACAATATTCAGATGAAAGTGACGGAGCCCGAAGTCTAGGTGCCGCCGTGCGCCCGAACTGTCCGGAATCTGCGGGGAATCTGTGCTCAATTGTGTCGGATTGTTCGCGATTGTCGTGTCGCGGCCCCGGGTGCCGGAGCGCCGGATAGAATTCGCGTGCCGCGACCCGGGTGTGGGACAACGCGCGCGTTTCGAAGAGACCATGAACGACAATCCGCTCAAATACCGTGTGCTGCTGATCGAGGACGACGACCGTCTTGCGCAACTCGTGCGCGAATACCTCGACGGCTATGAATTCTCGGTGACGGTCGTGCGGCGCGGCGACCTGGCCGTCGCCGCCGTGCGCGAGCACCAGCCGGCGCTGGTGATACTCGACCTGATGCTGCCGAATCTCGACGGGATGGAAGTGTGCCGGCGCATTCGCGCGTTCACCAACGTTCCGGTACTGATCCTCACCGCGCGCGCGGACGTCTACGACCAGGTCGCGGGCCTCGAAACCGGCGCCGACGACTACGTGACGAAGCCGATCGAGCCGCGCGTGCTGGTTGCGCGCGCCCGCGCGCTGCTGCGCCGCGCGCAGCAGCCCGTCGCCGACACCCCGGCCGCCGCGCCCGAAGCGCTCGTGTTCGGCGAACTGACGATCTCGCCGCCGAACCGCACGGTCACGTGGCGCGGCGAACCCATCGACCTGAAGACGGCCGAATTCAACCTGCTGCTGATCCTCGCGCGTGCGGCCGGCACCGTGCTGAGCCGCGACGACATCCTGAAGCAGCTGCGCGGGATCGAATTCGACGGGCTCGACCGCTCGGTCGACTCGGGCATCTCGAAGCTGCGCCGCCGCTTCGAGGATGCATCGTCGGAACCGCACAAGATCAAGACGATCTGGGGACGCGGCTACCTGTTCAGCCCTTCCGCGTGGGACGAATGAATGCTGCGCCCGTTGATCAGGCTGTACCTCATCGTGATCCTGTGCGTTGCCGCATCGATAGCGTTCATTCAGATCTCGTTCGACCGGATTTTCTACGAACGCGCGGCGCAGGCGCAGCGCGACTCCCTGACGACCTACGCGTTCGTGCTGAACGATTATCTGGAACGCCATCCCGGTGCGCAGCGGATGCTCGCGCTGCGCGAACTCGCGAAGCACGGCACGGAAGGATTCGACTTCATGACGATGGCCGACGCGCGTGCCCAACTGAGCGGCACGCCGCTGCGCGACCTCGATGGCGGCAGGATCACGATCAGCTACGACGGCAAGGATTACTACATGCCGCTCGCGGACGGCTCCGTGCTGCACGCGCGCCCGATCCAGCCGTTCGATCTCGACATCAAGATCTATGCGTACCTGCTGCTCGCGCTCGCCGCGCTGCTGGCGGTCGTGCTGTGGATTTCGTATCACTGGCGCGATCTGCGCAAGCTGCAGGAGGCCGCACGCGCGTTCGGCGCGGGCCACCTCTCCACGCGCGTGAAGCTGTCGGGCCGGTCGAACATCTACGAGCTGTCGCAGCAGTTCAACGACATGGCCGAGCGCATCGAGGCATCGATCAAGCAACAGCGCGAGATGATGCACGGGATCTCGCACGAGTTGAAGACGCCGCTCGCGCGCCTCGAATTCGGGCTCGCGCTGCTTGCCGAGACGGACGAGGACGGCCGCACGCGCGAGCGCCGCGACGAGCTGCGACGCGACGTGCGCGAGCTCGACGATCTCGTCACCGAGCTGCTCACGATCGGACGGCTGGAACAAGGCGCGAGCGAACTCGCGCCGATGGAAGTCGTCGTCGATGCACTGATCGACAGCGTCGCCGGCAACGTCGCGAACGATGTCGCCGATCGTGGCCTCGTGCTCGACGTGTCGACCGCGGGCACGCCTGCCGCCCACGTATGCGATCCGAAGCTCGTCGCACGCGCGCTGCTGAACCTGATCCGCAACGGCGCACGCTATGCGTCGCACACGGTGCGGCTGTCCGCGGCGAGCGATGCGTCCGGTGCGCTGATCCTGAGCGTCGACGACGATGGCCCCGGCATTCCGGTCGCCGATCGCGCACGCGTGTTCGAACCGTTCCAGCGACTCGATTCGAGCCGCGACCGTCAAACGGGCGGGTTCGGTCTCGGCCTCGCGATCGTGCGGCGCGTCGCGCTTGTGCATGGCGGCGACGTGCGGCTCGAGGACTCGTCGCTGGGTGGCGCGCGCTTCGTGATCACGCTGCCGGCGCGGACCTTGCCTGCGTTCCTGGGTGACGCGCCGCCGTCCCGCGCGGCACATACGCGCCAACGCCCGTCGTCACGGCCCGATGCCGGATAGCACCGCCCGCCTCGCACCGGTCCGATACCGGTTCTCGATACGTCGTATCGATCTACTGGCGGCTTCGCCGCATGCGGCCAGCCGGCGCACCCGGTACGGCCCCCGGCGAAAAGATCAGACGATATCCGGATTTCAACCAGGCGAGTCGGCCGCGCGGGCAGCAGCGGCCCGCATCTAGCCGTGATGCATCGCACGATCGATCGGATTCGAGGAGATCGCTCAGTACTCCAGCACACTTATCCTGAATTCGGTTGAGCCATGTCGCACCTGAACCGCTGCATTAGCTCCCGCGATTTCGTCAGACTCGATGCACGCGCAACCGTCCTGACGATTGATTTCGCAGCGATGCGCGATGCGCCGGCACCTGCCCGGCATGCGCGAGCCATTACATATCGTTACCCCGCCGAACGCATCGACAGCCGCTACCCGCACCGCACGCCTTGGTTAGGGCGGCGAATGTACCCGTCTGCCACCCCTGCCGTCTGCGAGGTTTGCTTACACACCGCAAAGGCTTTTCATGATCCAACCCGCTAGCCTTGGATCACCCCTCGTACCCGCATTGGCATGCGACCCGTTCAACCTTCGATACGCCGGACGCTCATCATGAAACAGCCCGCTCTCCACCCCGCCGCCGGCAACCGCCGACGCATCGCCACCGCCGCCGCGGCCTGCGGCGTGCTTGCCGCCGCCTGGTTCGGCAACATCGCGCCTGCTTCCGCGCAGGTCATGGTGCTGGCGCCGCCGGCGCCGGTCTATGAAGCCGCGCCGGCGCCGCGCGTCGGCTATGCGTGGGAACGCGGCTACTGGGCCTGGCAATACGGCCGCTACGTATGGGTGCCCGGCCACTGGACCGAAGTCGAACGGCGCGTGGTGGTCGCACCGCCGACCCCGCCCGTCGCGCAGGTGATGCGTGTGTCGGCCGACGCGCTGTTCGCCTTCGATCGCGGCGACCTCGCCGACATCCTGCCCGGCGGTCGCGCGGACATCCGCGACATCGCGGCAAAGCTGAGTGCATCGCGCTTCGCCCGCATCGAAGTGCGCGGCTATACGGACCGGCTCGGTTCGGCTTCGTACAACCTGCAATTGTCGCAGCGTCGCGCGAACGCGGTGAAGGCGCTGCTGGTGCAGCACGGCATCCCCGCCGATCGGATCGACGCGCGCGGGCTCGGCGAGCAGGATCCGATCACGCACTGCAGCGACAACCAGTCGCACGACAGTCTCGTTGCGTGCCTGCAGCCCGATCGCCGCGTCGAGATCGTGACCTTCGCACGCACGGATGACCGCTACGGCCCGCCGCAGCGGCCATATCAGCCATACCGGCAGTAACGGCCGACGCTCACGATTCCGCCAGCGCGACCGTACGTGCGAGTCGCGCCGGCGCGGTTTCCTTCAGCGACAGCGCGACGATCAGGCCGAGCACCAGCGCTCCCATGCCGAGTTGCATGATGTACTGGATGCCGAAATGCTTCGCGACGTAGCCTGCAACCGACGGTGCGATACCGCCGCCGAAGATCTCGCCGACGCCGATCACGAGCCCGGACGCGGTGGTCATCAACTGCGCGGGCACGGCTTCCGCGCTGATCGGGCCGACCGTCAGCGTGATCATTGCGAACACGAAGAAGATCGTCGCCAGCAGCCCCGCGAACAGCGCGACCGGATCGGCGCCGGTGAGCGAGAACGCCCATAACGACACGAACGCGCCGATCACCGACAGCACCATCACGGGACGGCGTCCGATCCGGTCGGACAGCGCGGGCATCGCGATCCCGCCGAGCGTGCCGCCGATACCGGTCGCGGACAGCACGAAGCCCATTTGCTGCAGACCGAGATGCAGATAGTCGGTCAGGTAGTTCGGCAGCAGCGCGCTCAGCACGATCAGGCAGGTCAGCCAGCACAACATCCCGACGAAACAGAGCGGCACGTTCCGGTAGCGCAGCACGTCGCGCCACCGATGGCTGCCTGCGTCGCCCGCGTCCGTATGCGCGGCCGCGCGCTCGGCGCTGGTGTCGCGCAGCACCTTCCACGTCAGCATGCAGACGATGAGCCCTGGCAGCGCGACCATCGCGAAAATCCAGTGCCACGGCACGATGCGCATCAACTGCGTGACGACGATCGGCGCGATGCCGAGCCCGAGCAGCGGCAGCGCCGCCTGCTGGATGCCGACATTGCGGCCATGCCGAACCGGATCCGACGCTTCGAGCGTCGCGGTGATGCTCGACGGCGTGTACGCCCCTTCGGCGAACCCCATCACCGCGCGAATCGCCATCAGGCTGCCGACGCCCCATGCGAGCCCGCTCGCGCAGGCCAGCAGCGAGAAGGCGAGCATCGCCGGAATGATGACCTTGCGATGACCGAAGCGATCGGACAGGTTGCCTGTCACGAGCGCGGATACGCCCCATGCGACCGACAACGCCGCCGTGATATGGCCGAGATCCTGGTAGTCGAGATTCAGGTCCCGCATCATCACGGGAAAGAGCGGCATGATCATGAAACGGTCGACGCCGACGAGCCCGAATCCGAGCGCGAGCAGCGCGACGATCTTCCATTCGTACGAGGTGTCCCGACCGGACACGCGTGCGTTGTTCATCTGGTTTCTCCACGAGGTGCGCATAGCTGCGCGGTCAGAACACGGTGTGCATGCCGATGCGTGCAATCGCCTGGGTAGTGCCGGACGACGCGCCGTCCGGGTCCAGCACGCCGTTGATCTGCGCCTGGGAGCTGCAGTTCGCGCGCTGCCACGCGCCGCTCGCGTAGACCATCGTCCGCTTCGATAACTGATACTGAACGGTTGCCGTGATCTGATGCGCATGGTTGTCGTCGAGCGTCGCATTGCCCTTCATGTACATGTAGTCCGCACCCAGCGTCATCGCGTTCGTGAGCTTCCACGTGCCGCCCAGCTCGCTCATCCACGCAGCACCGCCCGACGCCGCGTTGCGCACCGTCGTGAACAGCGCGCTCAGGTTGAGCGCGCCGAACCCGTAGCGCAGGCCAGCGCCCCAGTTGCGCACGCTGGTCGCGGCCGAGCCCGCTTGCGCGCCGTATTTCTCGTTCGTATAGGCGGCTGCCGCACCGAACGCTCCGATCGAATAGTCCGCGCCGACGCTCACCGTGTTGTTCGCGCCGATGCTACCGGGCACACCGCCGACGCCGTACAACGCGCCGACCTTGATTCCGCCGATCACCGGACTCACATACTTCACCGCATTCGCGACGCGCTGGCTGCCGGCCATCCTGTCCCAGTCGAATGCGCCGGTCGGATTGCCCGGTAACGCGAGTTTCTGGAACGGGCCGTTACGCAGGTTGTACAGACCGCCCACGTCGCGCGCCGCATCGACGCCGCCGAAGAACAGCGTATCGGCCATGAACTCGTACTGGTTGCCGAGCGTGATCGTGCCGTAGCGGTCGTTCTGCATACCGACGAATGCGGTGCGCGCGAACAGCCCGTCGCCGATCGTCGCGCCGGAGCCGATCGCGATCTGGCTGACGAGCTGGAAAATTACGTGTGTGCCGCCGCCGATGTCCTCGCTGCCGCGCAGCCCGACGAGGCTCGGCGTGAAAATGCCGTCGTCGAATTTGACGACGCCGTGACCGCCTTCATTGCTGACGTAGCTCACGCCTGCATCGAGCAAACCGAACAGCGTGACGCTGCTCTGCGCGTTCGCCGCGCAGGCATGCCCGAGCGCCAGCAGCCCGATTGCACAGGTCTTTTTGCCGACCATCCTGATCTCCAATTATGATTTGTTGTACTGATTGATGTGACGAAAAAAAGCCCGGAACGCCGGACCGACCAGTCCGGCGAAAGGCGCGCCGGCCCGTGCCGGCGGCATCCGGCGATGGTCAGGCGGCTTCGGTGTTCTCGAAGAAGTAGTCCGGCACGTCCGGCCCCCAGAGATACAGCGAATCCTCCGGCGGGTGGTCGCCGCCCGGCCACTCGGCGCCCGCACCGACATAGTCGATGTCGGCCGAGTATTCCCAGAACGAGCCCCACGGATCGCGCACGTACTGGAAGTAGTTCGAGCCCAGCACGTGACGCCCGACGCCCCAGCCTTCCACGTAACCGGCCCGCTGCATCTGCATCTTGCCGAGCCCGACGTCGTCGACGGTCGGCACGTCCCAAGCGCTGTGGTGCCAGCCCTTCGCGCTGCCCTGCGCGAACGCGACCAGATGATGGTCGCTGCCATGACGCGCATGCAGGAACGCGACGATGCCCGCGGCGCCATCGGACAACGACAGCCCCAGTGCCTGCTCGTAGAACGCGATCGCACGGTCAATGTCCGGCGTGAACATCAGCACGTGCGACAGTCGTGCCGGATGCACGACCGGCGCGTCGCCGCGAAACAGCGCGCCGCGCTGCGGCCGGATACCGGCCGCGCGCTGCGCCGCCGGCTTGCATCCCGGCGTCGTCTTCGCACCCGCCTGCAGTTGCATCAGGTTGCCGTCGGTGTCCTCGAACCAGAAGCCGTCGTCCGGCGAGCGCCCATCGGGCGGCGTCGCCGCATGCCCCCCCGCATCGAGAATCTGCGCGCGCAGCGGCTCGAAATCGTCGGCGAAGCAGTTCAGCGACAGATACGCGAGCCGCTTGCGCGGACCCTCGCGCAGCGTCGCCCATACGTGGCCGCCGGCTTGCGTACGCAGCCGCAATTCCTGCCCGCTCGCCTCGACGTCGAAACCGAACGCCGTCACGAAGCAACGGGCGTCCGCGAGGCTCGGCACGTCGAGCGCGAAATGGTCGATGCTATGGACGCCGAACGGAGCCCGCTTCCTTGTCGCAGTCGTCATTCCGACCTCCGTTATGCTTCGGCCAGTGCGGCCGCGTCGACATTCGCGCGCGCCTGCGGCACGCTACCGAGAATCCGCGCAAGCACGCGCCGCAGCGCGCCGGCCGGGTCGTCCGCCATCGCTTCCGAACGCCACGCGACGAAACGGTCCGGCCGCACCAGCACGCAGCCGTGGTCCTCGATCTCGCGCTGTCGCGCCCAGTCGCCGTACACGTCGAAGGTCGACGTGCCCTGCTCGATCGCCACCGCACGGATCTCGATACCGAATTCGTCGCCGACCTGCTTCGCAGCATCGAGCCACGCGCGTCCGCCGGCCCCGGTCAACACCGTGAACGCGCCGTTCCCGACGAGGTCGAGCGTCGACACCTGTGCGCCGTCGTGCTGGATCCACGCGTGCGGAATCGATGCACCCGGCGTCGTCGTAGGATGATAGTAAAGCTCCGGGTCGCGCGACGGGATCGGGAATGTCGCGCCATCGCGCACGATTGCGGACGACGTGTAGTGCTGCCCGAGCTCGACGCCGTGGCAGTTGAACTGGTAGTTCTGCAGTTCGACCGCATCGGCGAGCGCCTTGCGGCGCTTGCGGCCTGCGCCGTCCTCGGCGAACAGCCCGTCGAGCGACGCCCAGCCCTCTTCCACGCTCTGCCCTTCGGAAAAGCCGAGCGCCTTCGCGATCGGCAGCATCTCGCCGACCGATTTGATCGCACGGTTGACGACCGTCTCGGCAACCGGTTGCCGTTCGTCCGAATAGGTCTGCAGCAACGCGGGCGATGCCTGCCCCTTCACGATCATCGCGAGCTTCCACGCGAGGTTGAACGCGTCCTGCACCGACGTGTTCGAGCCGAGCCCGTTCGCCGGCGGATGTCGGTGCGCAGCGTCGCCCGCAATCGCGACGCGCCCCTTCACCATGTTGCGCGCGACCATCCGGTTGATCGTCCATTTCGACACGGCCTTCACGCGAATCGGAATGTCGGGGTCGCCGATCGTCGCGCGCGCCCGCGCGATCACCGCGTCATGGCTCAGGTCGGGCTCGCCGTCCTTCGGGTTGTACATGAACAGCAGCACCCACTCGTTCCACGGCCGCACGCAGATGTACGTGCCGCTGCCGACCCAGTAGTCGCTGCCCGGCTGGCTCATCCAGTACAGCACCCCCGGGCGGTGCGCGGTGTATTTCTCGAGATCGACTTCGAGCCAGCAGTTCACCGCGCAACCGAGCCCCATTTCGCCGTCCAGCTCGAAGCCCAGCTGCTTGACCACGATGCTCTGCGCGCCATCGGCGCCGATCGCGTAGTCGGAGATCACTTCGATCTCCTCGCGCGTGACGACGTCGACGAGCCGCGAAATCACCGCGTCTTCCGTCTGACGAATCGACACGAGCTCGGTGTTGAACAGGATGCGCGCGCCGTATTCGCGGGCCGCACCGAGAATCACCGGTTCGAGCAGGTGCTGCGGCGCATTGCACATCTGCGACGGGCTCGCCGCCTCGTAGTCGGCCTTGCGCCGCGTGCCGGTGCCCCAGGTCTGCAGCCGTGCGATCTCGCGATCGGCGAAGCTCGTCGCCCACACGTTGTTCGTCATCAGCTCGTTCGGCGTAGCCAGCGCGCGCACGCGCTCCTCGATGCCCAGGTCGCGGAACACCTCGACCGTGCGCTGGTTCGTGATGTGCGCGCGCGGCGAATGCGCGGTGCCCGGATAGCGCGTGATCGCCAGCACGTCGACGCCGTATTTCGCGAGCAACGCCGCGCTCGTCAGCCCGGCCGGCCCCGCGCCGACCACCAGTACCGGAACTCGAATCTGTCTCATGTCTTCCTCAGTCTCTTGATGGGTCCGTTCGGCAGCCGGCGTTCACTGCGCCGCGTCTTCGTCGCGCACCGGGTTGCGCAGAATGCCGAGTCCTTCGATCTCGACCTCGCACACGTCGCCGTCGCGCATGATCAGCTTCGGTTCGCGCGCCCAGCCGATGCCCGCCGGCGTGCCGCTGACGATCACGTCGCCCGCCTCCAGCGTGATCGCCTCGCTGACGATCGCGATCAGCGTCGCGACGTCGAACAGCATGTCGCTGGTGTTCGCCGACTGCACGACCTTGCCGTTCAGCCGCGTTTGCAGTTGCAGTCCGGCACCGCCGGCCGGCATCTCGTCGGCGGTGACGAGCGCGGGCCCGAACGCACCGGTGCCGTCAAAGTTCTTGCCGACGGTCCATTGCGGCGCCTTGAACTGGTACTCGCGCACCGACCCGTCGTTGAACACCGAGTAGCCGGCCACGCAGTCGAGCGCGCGTGCCTTCGGCACGTGACGGCCGCCGCTCTTCAGCACGACGGCCAGCTCGCCTTCGAAGTCGAGCGAATCGGACACACGCGGCCGGATCATCGGCGCGCCGTGCCCGATCAGGCTCGTCGTGAAGCGCGGGAACAGGGTCGGATAGGAAGGCTGGTCGTACGGGCTTTCCTTCGTGTGGTCGGCGTAGTTCAGGCCGACGCAGATGATCTTGCCGGGCCGCGCGAGCGGCGGCAGCCACGTCACTTCGTCGACGTGAAAGATCGGGCCGGCCGACGCGTGGCGCTCGGCGAAGTCGACCAGATCGATACCGCTCGCGAGCAATTGCTCGAGCGTGGTGTCGCCGAGCGACGCGATGCTCGAGCCCCGCTGCACGCCGAGCATCCGCTTGCGGCCATCGGCCGAAAAGTTCACGTAACGCATGACATCTCCAGTTCAAGGGGGTCGTGGCCGGGCTGGCCACGATTTAGATATAAATTTAGAAAATATATATATTTTAGTCTTTTCATGTTTACCCTAGGGTGTGCATATATCCCCACGTTCTGCATATAATTTGGCCATCAGGAGGGAAACATTCGTGGACATGACGTTTGACGACGCTGCGGCCGGCGGCTCCCGGACCATGGCATCGGTACTGGCCGACACCATTCTTCGGGACATCGTGTCGGGTGCGCTCGCGCCCGGCTCCAAGCTGAAGATCCGGGAACTGGCCGACCGCTACCAGGCCGGCGTGATCCCGCTGCGCGAGGCCGTGTCGCGGCTCGCGATGAGCGGTTTCGTCGACGCGGAAGACCAGCGCGGCTTTCGCGTCACGCCCGTCTCGCGCGCGGATCTCGAGGACATCACGTCCGTGCGGCAATGCATCGAATCCGAAGCGCTGCGCGATGCGATCGACAGCGGCAACCTCGAATGGGAAGCATCGGTGCTCGCCGCGTTCCACCTGGTGAACAGCCTGCCGACCGTCGTCGACGAACCGCCGCGGATGAACCCGGACTGGGAACGCGCGCACGACCATTTCCACGCGACGCTGCTGGCCGGCTGCCGCTCGAAATGGCTCAAGCATTTCGCCGCGACGCTGCGCACCCAGACGGCCCGCTACCGCCATCAGTCGCTGCGCAGCCAGCACGCGGGCGAGCGGGACGTCGGCCGCGAACACGAGGAAATCGTCAAGGCCGTGCTCGCACGCGACGCCGATCGCGCCTGTGAACTGCTGCGCCGGCATTTCGCCGTCACCGCCCAGCTCGTGCTCGAAGACACCACGCCCGCCGACGGTGCGCCGCCGGCCATGCGCATCGCCGGCAAGACGCGCGCGCGACGCTAAGTCGCGCGTTCCGTTCGCCGCCCCTCTTCACCGCCCGATCCGCACCGCCGGATCGGGTCGCGTCGCCTTCACACCCATCAGTGATCCTAAACATGCTGCCCATGTTAGCCGCATGTCCACCCTGTTGCGCGCGCATTCCGTTCGATGAACGAGAACACTATGTTCTGTCCGTGCGGGCTACGCACCGCCCCCTGAATCGCATAAGCTGACGACACTCGCCGATACCCGAATCCGGCGAATCAGCAGGCGCGGGCCGTGTCGATGTCGCCGTTGAACCTCGCGACTCGGTTGTCGCGGCACCGCACCGCAGCAGAATCGCATCGCGTCCGCACGACGGGGCGGCGCGATCGTGATCCCCAGCCTCCCCCCATCTGATCTGGAGAG
>NZ_JAGIXF010000117.1:0-15369 GCF_021483755.1 Burkholderia sp. WTPI3
GCTCGAGATCATTCGCGGAAGGAAGGGGCTGAACATCGTCGGCGCGGACCTCGTCGAAGTGTCGCCGCCGTACGATCCGACCGGCACCACCGCGCTCGTCGGCGCGAACCTCGCGTTCGAAATGCTCTGCGTGATGCCGGGCGTCGCCTACCGCTGACCCGCCAATCCGACCGACAGGAAAACCGTCATGTCCACCGCTGAGCTTTTCCCTTCCGCCACGACGCGCGTGCTGCCCGCCGCGCACATCGCCGGCCGGCCCGTGCGCACGCATTCCGACGAGGCCGGTGCGCCGATCTTCAACGCGTCGACCGGCGAGACGATCGGCTGGCAGGAGTTCGCGACGGCCGCGCACGTCGACGCCGCGGTTCGCGCCGCGCATGACGCGTTCGCCGGCTGGCGCGACACGCCGCCCGCCGAGCGCGGCCGCCTGCTCGCGAAGATCGCCGAGCGCGTCGAAGCCGACCGCGAGCGCCTCGCGGCGCTGCAGATGCAGGTGAGCGGCAAGCCGCCGTTCGAAGCCGACGCCGACGTCGGCGACGTCGTCGCGACGTTCGCGTATTACGCGCAGCTGTGCGACGACCCGGCGCTGTTCGCCGCCGAGCCGGTCGCGCTGCCGAGCGACGCCGTCGAGGCCGAGCGCTTCCACGACGCGGTCGGCGTCGCCGCCCTGATCATGCCGTGGAACTTCCCGATGGTCACGACCGCGTGGAAGCTCGCGCCTGCGCTCGCGGCAGGCTGCACGGTCGTGCTGAAGCCGTCCGAGCTGACGTCGCCGGCCGAGCACGCGCTGATCGACCTGATCGCCGAAGCCGGCGTGCCGGACGGCGTCGTCAACGTCGTGAACGGCGGCGCCGACGTCGGCGCGGCACTGAGCGCGCATACGCTGATCGACAAGATCTCGTTTACCGGCAGCACGGCCGCCGGCCGCAAGGTCATGCAGGCCGCGGCCGACGACATGAAGCGCGTGACGCTCGAACTCGGCGGCAAGTCGTCGCTGATCGTGCGCGACGACGCCGATCTCGACGTCGCGGTGTCGCTCGCCGTCGCGGGCGCATTCACCAACGCGGGCCAGATGTGCTCGGCCACCGCGCGCATCCTCGTGCACGACAGCATCTATCGCAGCTTCATGGTCGCGTTCGAGACGGCCGTGCGCGCGCTCGTCGTCGCGCCGCCCGGCACCGAACAGGTCGCGATGGGTCCGATGATCTCGGCCGCGCAGCGCACCCGTGTCGACGCGATGCTCGAACGCGGCATCGCAGCGGGCGCGCGCGTCGCGTTCAGCGGCCGCGTGGCCGATGGCGGCGGCGACGGCTTCTTCATGGCGCCCGTCGTGATCGCGGAACCGGCCGCCGACAACCTGCTGTGGACCGACGAGGTGTTCGGCCCGGTCGCGTGCGTGAAGTCGTTCCGCACCGACGACGAGGCGATCGCGCTCGCGAACGACACGCGCTACGGGCTCGTCGCAACGATCGTCACGCAAGACGCGGACGTCGCGAACCAGTTCCAGGCGCGCGTGCGCGCCGGGCTCGTGTGGATCAACGCACCGCAGCTCATCTATCCGCACGTGTGCTGGGGCGGCTTCGGGTTGAGCGGGATCGGCCGCGAGCTCGGCGTCACGGGCCTGCGCAGCTATCAGGAACTGCGCCACGCGATGCGCGCGATCGGTTGACCAGGGCGGCCTTTCAGGCCACTGGCGGCGCCGCGCCCGGCAGGGGCGGCGCCGCCTTTTTTTGCGCCATCGATATATTCCGTAAAATATATCGACATCAGCACTACCGGAGAACCGCCATGCCCCGCCCGCCGACGGATCGCGCCCCGTTGCGCGCCGCACGCGCCCACGCGCCCGCGCCGACCCTGACGCGCAGCATCAGCGCGCTCAGACCGTTGTCGAACGACGGACGCGCACAGCAAGTCACGGACGTCGTCGACGCATTCCGGCGCCTGCGCGGCAGCGTCATGCGCTTCATCCGGCTGTTCTCGGCTGCGACGGACGAAACGCTGTCCGCGCTGAGCCTGCGCGAACTGTTGGCGATGCTCGAAAGCGACGCGCGCGCAGCGTGCTTCACGCGCGTGCCTGCCCTCGAACGGGCGATCGGGCAGGCCCGCAGCCTCGAGCGCACCCGCGACGACGTGTTCTCCGACGCGTTCAGCAACGACCCGGCCGCGATGCGCAACGCGGTGGCCGCGCTGGAGCGCGTCGACGTGCTGCTGGTCGGACTGTGCGTCGAACACGTGATGGAACGCCATATGCAGCAGCCGTCGCCCGGCACCCGCCACGCATCGCACCGCGAATCCGCAGAGCCTTGCTGAGCGGCGAACGCGGCGTTTCCCCGGAATTTCGTTCGTTATATTCCGTGGTATATTTCGCCAATCTTTCGCGCATCCGTCTCCGGCCCACCGGGCCGGGATCGAGGTTCACATGCACGCTCCGCCCTTTCGCCTAGCCCGCACGGCGGGTCTGCCGTCGTCCGGCGGCGCTTCGCCCAACGACGCGGGGCGGATCGACGCCTGCTGCGCGCCGTCCCGTGCGCAACAAGCCGAACTGAAGCGCCGCACGCGCCTGTCCGAGCTCGATTCGAACCTGCACTGCTCGATCATCGGCACCTGCCTGACCACGCACGAATTGCGCAAGCTCGTGCCGAAATTCACCGATCTGGACCGTCGGCACGCCACCGACCTGGAAATCCACCACGCGGCCGTCGAGCTCGCGATCGAGGGCGCGGCCGGCGGCAAGGCGTTGCACAAGGCGCTCGACGAGCGCTACGCGGGCGCAATCCGTGCGTTCGACAAGGCAAAGGATGCGGACGCACTCCTCGCGCTGTGGCAGGACGCACTGAAAAGCGGCGACATCCCGCCCGCGTACTGGGCGCTGATAACGCATCCGCGCACAACGATGACCGTGCGCCAGGCCGCGTTCGGCGACCTGCACATGCTGTCGCATCTAGTCGGCGCGGCGAATCGCGCGGATATCCGCCGGCTGGTCGCGTTCGAGGAAGAGCATGCGGCGCTGCACGCGAAGCTCGAACGGCAGCAGGCGCGCCTGCACGAGATGAGCGTCGAGCGCGACGCTGCGCTGAAGGAACTGGATGCGTGCCGCGCACGCGAGAGCGCGCAGCCAATGAGTGCCGAAAGCGCGTTGCGCAACGAAGTGCGCGAGTTGCGCGACGCACTGGCCGCGCGCGACGAACGTCTTGCGCTGCACACGAGCCGCCGAGAGGCGGCGGAACAGCGGTTCGCCGCGGAGCAGGCGAGCGCCCGCGCGATGCGCGCGCGGCTCGACGACCTGATGGCGATGGTAAAAACGTTGCGCGCCGAAGCGAGCGCGATCGAACAGGCCGTGCAGGCGTCGACAGACGATCCGGCCGCCCCCGTCGCGGAATCGCTGTCGATCCTGCGACACAAGCGTGTCGTCTATGTCGGCGGCCGGCCCGGCTCGAATCGTGCGATCCGGCGGATCGTCGAAACGGCGGGCGGTGACATGACGTTGCACGACGGCGGCATCGAGGACCGCAAGGGTCTGCTGGCCGCGGCGCTGCCGGGTGCGAACCTCGTCGTGTTTCCGGTCGACTGCATCGACCACGATTCGGTGAACCTGCTCAAGCGGATGTGCGAGCGTCACCAGATCGCGTATTACCCGCTACGAACCGCGAGCGTCGCCAGTTTCGTCGAATTGATCGGGCGGCTCGATGCGCATGCGCGCGAGCTCATGCCGCCGGATGCGCAGGCGGGCGAAGCGTCGCGCTTCTGCCTGCGGCACGGCTAGGCCGCCGGCTGCACCGCCCGACAGCGCGATCGCGCAATCCTCAGCGGCGCACCATCTTCGTCAGCGCGGTGATTTCGTCCGCGCAGGCCGCGTAAGCACGCTCCTCGATCTCGCGATAGAGCCGGATGATCTCTTCGCCGACCGGTGTGAGCACGCTGCCGCCACCGCTCTGTCCACCGTGTTCGGACACCGTCGCAGGCGACTTCAGCGACCGGTTCAGCTCGTCCATCAGCAGCCACGCGCGCCGGTACGACATCTCCAGACTGCGCGCCGCCGCCGAAATCGACCCGTGCTCGCGCACGGCCTCGAGCAGCGCAACCTTGCCAGGCCCGAGCGCGATCGTGTCGCCCTGCTGGATGCGCATTCTGAACCGCACCGCTGGCTTGGGATGTGCCGAAGTCTTCATGTTTTCCGCCGGTTGAACGATGCGGCCAAGCATACACGAAGGCAGGCCCGGCGCAGCGCCGGCTCAGAGCTCCATCACACGCGCGACGATGCCCGCCAGCCGCTTCACGTGACGCGGCGCGGGCATGACGTCCGCACCGGAAAACAACAGCGGCGCACCGTCGTCGATCGACAGTGGTGTGTCGCCGCACTCGAACGCGACGATCACGCGTTCGCCGACTGGCGTGTTGAACAGCTCGTGCCAGGAAAACGTGACCGCGTAGCCGTCGTGCGCATACGCGATGAACACCATGCGTTTGAAGTCGCCCGGCATGTCGTTGCGCAGCCCGGCCGCCTCGATCAGGTCTTTCAGCCGCGCGCCGCGATACGGCTCCACCGAGCGGATGAAACGGTTCGTCGTGAAGCAACGCAGGTCGAACGGCTCGGCGCTCACGCACACGTGGCGCCGCAAGTCGTCGAGCGCGACCGTCATTGGCCGCTCGAATGCGCCGGCCAGCGCGATCGAACCCGCCGCCGCCTCATGCGCCGAAGGCACCGTCGTGCCAGCCATCTCCATCGCCCGCCTCCGTGCCGGCGCCGCCGGGCGGCGCCATCGTTGTATCGACGAATATATTACGCCGGGAAACGGCCGCGCGGCAGAATGCGTGCCGCACAGGCGGGATAACGGCACTGGATCACGACAGCACGATCTGCCTGATGGCCTTCCTGAGGTTCTTGTAGCTGTCGACCGACTCCGCCTTCTGGTCCGTCACCAGCGTGCCGATCCGCGCGGGTTCGCAAAAGCCGATCCGGCTCGTCGTGCCAAGCTTGCTGAAATCGGCGAGGATCGCGACGTTCGACGCGTTGGTCACCATCGCGCGCGCGACTTCCGTTTCCATCCGGTCGTAGTTCGTCGCGCCGCGCACGTGATCGACGCCGACCGGTGACAGCAACGCGAGATCGGCCCGGTAGCGGAAGATCTCGGCGATCGTCCCGTCGCCGACCGTCGCGGCCGCGCGGCTGCCGATCATCCCGCCGAGCAGGATCGTCTCGTTCTTCGCTTGCCCGGGGTCGCTCGAGCGCATCTTCAGCGCGACGTCGATCGAATTCGTGACGATCGTGAGACCGGACAGCTTCGACAGTTCCTCGGCCAGCAGCGTGGTGGTCGTGCCCGCGTCGATGAAGAGCGTCTGCGAGCCGGTGACGAGCCGGGCCGCGGCGCGCGCGATCGCGAGCTTCGCCTTCACGTGCGTTTGCGCACGCTCGGCGATCGGCGCTTCGTCGCCCACCTGCACCGCGCCGCCGTGCACGCGCTTCAGCTCCCCCATCGCCTCGAGATCGACGAGATCGCGACGCACGGTTTCCCGCGACACGTTCAGGTCGGCCATGATCCGGTCGGTGGAAACGCGCTGCATCTTCGATAACAGAAGCCGGATCCTCTGATATCGCTCTTCTTGCCACATGAAATGTCCTCGGAAATGAACGTCAATGTTATTCGAACCGGGTCTATGCGGCGCTTTCCTCCATCTTTTTGATGCCGACGAGGGTCTGCAGGGATTGACGGACCGCCTGGAACTCGCTGTTCGTCATCTTCGAAAACACCACGTGGATCCGATCGTCATCCGGCGTCACGTCGTCCTGCTCGATGATGAACTGGACGATGCGCGCCTGGTCGATCCCGGGCATCGCCTGCAACGACGTCAGCTTCACCGCGCCACGGCTCGCGAGGATGCGCACGCCCCAGCGCTGCCGCGTGGCGAAAAAGCGCTTCTCGATCGGCTTCAGGCCCGCGAGGATCGCCAGCACGATCGCCGTCGCGGCGATCGCGGCAACGTACATCCCGCCGCCCACCGCGAGTCCGACCGCCGCCACGACCCACAGGCTCGCCGCGGTCGTCAGGCCGCGGATGATCTCGCCGCGCAGCATGATCGACCCGGCGCCGAGAAAGCCGATGCCCGACACGACCTGTGCGGCGACCCGCGACGGATCGAGCGACACGTTCTTCGCGTTCTGGATGTCCGCGAAGCCGAATGCAGACACCACCATCACAAGCGCAGCGCCGACGGCCACCAGCATGTGCGTGCGCAGCCCGGCCGCCCACGACAGCCGCTCGCGCTCGATGCCGATGATGCTGCCGAGCAATGCGGCCAGCAGCAGCCGGGAAATGATTTCCATCTGACTGATCATTCGAAGTCTCCTTACGTTACCCAACTTGATGAAGCGCGGGCCGCGCGGTGTGCCGCACGACTTCGCCTGCTTTCGGTTTCCTGACGATCCGGATTCATCGCAAGTTGTATTTTTGTGCGAACTTGCGATTTTGTGCGTTCTAATATACGGTACGAAACACGACACGGCTAGCCCCGGATGCGTTTGTTTCATCCGATCAATACGATCGACCGTCGGAACCTGTCGGACCCACTACGCAACACGATCCGGAATACTTGCTTAGGAGACCAACATGACGAAAAAGGTATGGATGCTGGCTGCAACGCTGGTCGCGTCGATCGCGACGGCCCCCGCTCACGCGTCTGAAGGCGACGTCTGCAAGAAGGTGACGCTCGGCGATGTGGGATGGAGCGACATCGCAGCCACCACCGGTGTCGCGATGATGCTGCTCGACGGGCTCGGCTACGAAGCCAGCAAGACGATCGCGTCGCCGCCGATCGTGCTGGCCGGCGTGAAGAAAGCGCAGATCGACGCGTTTCTCGGCTACTGGGATCCGAGCATGACACCGACGGTGAAGCCGTTCGTCGATGCCGGCGCCGTGCACCTGTTGCCGCAGCCGAACCTGGTCGGCGCGCGCTACACGCTGGCCGTGCCGCAATACGCATCGGACAAGGGCCTGAAGAGCTTCGCCGACATCGCCAAATTCCGCGACCAGCTCGACGGCAAGATCTACGGAATCGGCGCCGGCAACAACGGCAACGCGCTGATTCAGCGGATGATCGACAAGAACGAATTCGGCCTGGGCGGCTTCAAGCTCGTCGAATCGAGCGAGGCCGGGATGCTGGTCCAGGTCACACGCGCCGTGCAGGAGCACCGGATGATCGTGTTCCTCGCGTGGGAGCCGCATCCGATGAACATCAACTACAGGATTTCCTATCTGGAAGGCGGCGACAACGTGTTCGGCCCGAACTACGGATCGGCGAAGGTCTACACGGTGGTCACGCCGGGCTACCTCGAACACTGCCCGAACGTCGGCCGGCTGCTGACCAACCTGAAGTTCACGACCGACGAGGAAAACCAGCTGATGGTGCCGATCATGAACCACGCGGATCCGGTCGCGGTCGCGAAGGACTGGGTGAAGAAGAACCCCGGCGTGCTGTCGAAGTGGCTCGACGGTGTCACGACCATCGACGGAAAGAACGCCAAGGACGCGATCGACAAGCTGATCGGCGCGTAAGCACGCAATACAGGGACTTTCACATGCACAAGCATCTGGCGCTGTTCGATCTCGATCACACACTGCTGCCGCTCGACAGCGATCAGGCCTGGGGCCGCTTCATCACCCGGGTCGGCTGGCGGGAGGACGGCGAGCACGCCGCACTGATCGACGAGCACTACGGCCACTATGCGGCCGGCACGCTCGACATGGACGCGTATCTGGCCGTGACGCTCGCGCCGCTCGCCCGCTATCCGCGGGAGCAGCTCGCGCACTGGCACGCGCAGTTCATGGACGAGGTGATCCGGCCGGCCATCACGCCGCAGGCGCGCGCGCTGGTCGATCGCCATCGCGAGAACGGCGATCTCTGCTGCATCGTTACCGCGACCAACGTGTTCGTGACGGGGCCGATCGCTGCCGAGTTCGGGATCGAGCATCTGCTCGGCATCGAGCTCGATACCGACGACGGCACGCCCGGCGGGCAGTTCACCGGGCGCAGCACCGGCGTGCCGAGCTTTCGCGAAGGGAAGATCGTACGCACCACCGAATGGCTGAATTCGCTCGGCTACACGCCGTCGGATTTCGAGCGGACCTACTTCTACAGCGACTCGATCAACGACGTGCCGTTGCTGGACTACGTCACGCATCCGGTCGCGACCAATCCCGATGCCCGGCTGTCGGATGTCGCCGGCACGCGCGGATGGCCTGTCATGAAGTTGTTCTGATTCGGGCGATATTCTCGGCTGTTCATTTCATGTCAGGAGGGGCGATGAAATCAGGAACAGGCACGACGACTTACAAACATTCAGGAATCCGACTCGAATCGGGCCGGTGCAGTACCGCACCACTGCCACGTGCGGAACACCGCCTTCCGCACTGGCCCGGTGTTTTCATGATCGCGCTCATTTGCACGCTCGCCGGTTGCGGCGACGGCGACTCAGGCGCCCCCGGCAATCCCGCCGCGAACCGCGCGTCGGTGTCGAGCCCGGCCGCCGTGCCGGTCCTGCACTGCGCCAGCGCATGCCACTGACGGACCGAC
The DNA here is from genome assembly GCF_021483755.1 of Burkholderia sp. WTPI3. Classification (NCBI taxonomy): domain Bacteria; kingdom Pseudomonadati; phylum Pseudomonadota; class Betaproteobacteria; order Burkholderiales; family Burkholderiaceae; genus Burkholderia; species Burkholderia sp. WTPI3. The sequence continues at coordinate 8,569 of NZ_JAGIXF010000117.1, forward strand.
GCCCACGTCCGCACGACGGTCGTCGCAATGTGCCGCGCACGACGCGCGGCGGTGCCCGGCCGGTCCGAGCGGCCACTCACGACAGAGAGCGATCATGCTAGACAAATCCACAACACGACGTCAGTTCCTCGCCGATGCGCTGAAGCTCGCGGGCGCCACCGCGGTCACCGGCATGCTGCCCGAAAGCATCCTGCGCGCGCAGTCGATCCCGGCGGCCACCATCACCGGCACCCTTCAGGACGTAAAGCACGTCGTGATCCTGATGCAGGAAAACCGGTCGTTCGACCACTACCTCGGCACGCTGCGCAGCGCGCGCGGCTTCGGCGACCCGCGCCCGGTCGTGATTTCGAGCGGCTACCCGGTCTGGCGCCAGCCGTGGCTGCTGTCCTACGCGTTCCCGTTCAACCCGTCGTCGCCGGCCGGCGTCGCGAACGGCGACACCTACTACGGCGACCTCGACCACAGCTGGAGCGGCACGCACAGCGCATGGAACAACGGCCGCTACGACAACTGGGCCGACGCCAAAACCAGCGGCACGATGTACTACTTCACGCAGAACGACATCCCGTTCTATTACGCGCTGGCGAGCGCGTTCACCGTGTGCGACGGCTACCACTGCTCGATGCTCGGCCCGACGGACCCGAACCGCCTGTATCTGTGGACCGGCTGCTGCGGCAACGTGCCCGGCTATGCGCCGTACACCACCAACACGATGACCGGCACCGGCTGGACCACGATGCCGGAACGGCTGAACGCGGCCGGCGTCACGTGGAAGTTCTACCAGGACAAGGGCAACGGGCTGGATTCGGGCCACGGCTACGGCGAATACAACAGCTCGAGCAAGGATCTCTGGTGGAACGGGAATTACGGCGACAACGTGATTCTCAACTTCAGGCAATACCAGAATCTCGGCGCGAACGATCCGCTCGCGCCCGCGCTGAACGGCACGCAGATCGACCCGAGCGGCGGCGGCACCGAATACGACACGCGTCTCTTCAGCCAGTTGCAGGCCGACGTCGCGAACGACACGCTGCCGCAGGTATCGTGGATCGCCGCGCCGTACGCGTACTGCGAGCATCCGTCGTGGGCCGCGAGCGGCGGCGAATGGTACGTGAGCAACGTGCTCAATGCGCTCACGTCGAACCCGAAGGTATGGGCCAGCACGGTGCTGCTCGTGATGTACGACGAGAACGACGGGTTGTTCGATCACGTGCCGCCGGCCGTGCCGTCGAGTGCGTATGCGGGCACCGGCCAGTCGACGGTGTCGACGGCGGCGGAATTCGTCGGCAGCAGCGGCGCCGCGTCCGACGGCTCGGCGAGCGGCGACGTGCCGATCGGTCTCGGCCCGCGCGTGCCGATGTTCGTGATCTCGCCCTGGTCGAAAGGCGGCAAGGTCAACTCGCAGGTCTTCGATCACACGTCGGTGATCCGCTTTCTGGAAGCGCGCTTCGGGCTGCAGGAAACGAACATCACGCCGTGGCGGCGCACCGTGTGCGGCGATCTCACGTCGGCGTTCGACTTCGCGAACCCCGACCAGACGATTCCGGCGATCCCGAGCCCGGCCAGCAACATGAACCCGAACGGCTCGACGGTCATCATCCCGCCGGCCACCACCACCGCGGTGCCCGCCCAGGCAGTCGGCCGCAACGCCGCATGCCGGCTGCCGTACGAGTTCTTCGTGCAGGGCAAGGTCAACCGGTCCGGCAAGACGCTCTCGCTCACGATGACCAACACCGGCACGGCAGGCGTGCATCTGCAGGCTTGGGTCGACGGCACCAGCACGATTCCGCGCCAATACACGATCGGCGCCGGCGCGACCGCATGCACGAACCTGTCGGATGCGCTCGCGCTGAACTCGACCGGCGGCTACGACTATTCGGTCTACGGCCCGAACGGCTTCCTGCAGACCTTCCGCGGCAGCATCGGCGCGTCGGGAAATACGGGATCGCCGGCCGAAGTGAGCCTCTGCTACGACGTGCGGAACGGCAACGTACAGATCACGCTCGACAATACCGCAGGCTCGAGCGCGACGACGTTCCAGCTCGTCGACAACGCGTACGGAATGAACGCCGCGCAGTCGGTCAGCGTGCCGGCCGGCGCGACGCGGGCCGTCACGTGGTACGGCGACGCCGGCTGGTACGACGCGAGCATCCGCGACGCGAACGATCCGAACTTCCTGCGTCGCGTGGCCGGCTGCGTGCAGGCGCAATCCGGCGCGCTGCTGACCGATCCGGCGATCGGCAATACGAACGGGAAGTTCGTCCCGGTGCTGTCGTCGCAGGGGGCGTCGTACGGCACGCTGCGCTTCGATTACGTCGTGCCGCCGTGGCGCCACAGCCCGAAGAACTGGGTCGGCATCTATGCACGCGGCGCGCAGCCGGCCAAGGGCGGCTACAAGTCGTGGGCATATCTGCCGAAGAGCACCGGCTCGCTGCTGTTCTCGTCGACCGCCAACAGCTCGCTGGCGTCGGGCCAGTACGATGCGTGGTTCCTGTTCGACGACGGTTATACGCCGCTGGCGGGCCCCGTCGCGATCGGCATCTGAGGTGCGCTGCGCGCCGGGCGACGCGCGTTAGCGGCGCGTCGCCCGGCGGCCTGCTCACGCTTATACGAGCAGGTCTTCGTGGAACGCGCCGAACGGGCGCGTCGGATGCGCGATCTGGACTTCCAGGATCCACAGCCCGGCAGCGGGCGCGCCGTCGAAATCGCCGAGATTGCCGGCCTTGTAGATCGCGTGCGGGAAATCGCTGACGCGATGGCCCTTGATGTCGACGTTCAACCGGAAGCCGTGCGCGTCGGCGCGCTGCGCCGCGAATTCGTACAGCGCGATGCCCGCGCATCCGGTGCTGCGCCAGTGGTGCTCGACTTCGTCGTAAATGACGCGTGCGGCCTGCGCGCAGGCCCGCATGTCCGGATCGTCGCCGCAGACGAAGGTCGCGCCCGCGTCGCCCTCGTGCTTGTTCCACACGGCGCCGAGGTCGATGAAGAAAATGTCGTCGGCCGCGAGTACCGGATCGTCGACCGAGCGTTCCTTGAACGTGCGCAGCGTGTTCTCGCCGAAGCGCACGAGGATCGGATGCCAGATACGGTCCATCCCGAGTTCCTCGAGCACGCGCAGCCCGAGCGCGTTGGCCTCCGATTCCCGCATGCCGGGCCGGATACCGGCCGCGATCGCGTCGACGGCCTGCCACGTCATGGTTCTTGCATGCTGCATCGCATCGAGCGAAAAAGCTTCGCCGACGGCTTCCCGGTGCGTCGAATTCACAATGGTGCTCCCGTGCTGATGAATGTGGGTCGGTGCGTTCGAATATCGTTTCGATATGCACAATCGAATATATCGTGTTCCGCGCCGATGCGTCGTCTGGTTGCGGAGTTGCGTGCCGTCACAGCGAAACGGGCGCTCCGCACTGGAGCGCCCGCTTTGCGGACATCGGCGGCCTCGGCGACGTCCGTGCTGCAAGTGGTAGACAATGGTTCGGGCTTCTGTCGCCTTGCCTCCACAGGCGCCGCACGGCATGCCGGCATGCCCGGCAGCGGCGATCCAGTGGCGGCCGCCGAGCGCGGCCGGGTATGCGCCGACATCCCGCATGATCGGGCATTGAACGGCGCCGCGACGAACGCATCGTGCAAGCGCGGCAATCCGAAACGGGAACGGGAAGCGAGGCTGGCCGCACGACGGCGGCGCCCGCCCCCGGGGGATACCAGACAATCCTGCCGAAGACAGGACACCGACACATGGACCGAGCCGGGCACATCAGCATCGAACAGGTGACAGACCTTCCCCCCGACGAACTGAACGCGTGCGACGTCTCGTTCGAGATCGCGGGGGAGCTGAATGCGCCGTACCAGGATCTGCTCGATCTGCGCGCGCTGCCCGTGCAGCGCGAGGACTACGGCTTCGACCCGACCGGCGGGGCGTGCAACGCAGCCGGCGGCAAGGTATCAGCCGGTTCCTGCCGGCCTCGGCGGGAGCGTGGGCGCGCAGCCGCGGGTTCGGCTTCATGCGGCTGGAGACGCAGGCGAACAACGTCGCGGCCTGCTACACATATGCCCGAGCGCGTTTCGTGGTGGGCGGGCACGACCGCTTCCTGTACGGCGACGGCGCGAACGACAGCGAAGTCGCCCTCTTCTGGCGCAAGGACCTGCGCGACGGGCAGAGCGCGACAAGCCCGACGGTCGCCCCGGAATCGGTGCGGCCGCCAGCCTGACCGGGTTTCGGCCGCCGCCCCGCTTCGGAATTACCTGTTGGTCACTTCCGCGTCGCGACGATGAACAGGCGCGGAAACGGCAGCAGCACGCTGCCGTCGTCGAGCACCGGATAACCGTTCGGCCCCGCGACGGCTTCGCGGTAGCGCGCGACGAACGTATCGCGCTCGCCTTCGTCCAGCGCCGCGAGGAACGGCCGCAATGCGCTGCCCTTGAACCATTCGACGACCGCATCGGCACCGCCGCTCAGCGGGTGGTAGTACGTCGTGCGCCACACGTCCACCCGCGAACACAACGGCGACAGCAACGCGTAGTAGTACCGGGCATCGAACCGCTCGGTGCGCGCCGCCTTCTTCAGTTTCTCCGCCCATGGCCCGGCCGCGGCCACGTCGCGCATCAACCGGTGTGCCGGTTCATCGAGGTTGTCCGGCATCTGCACCGCGAGATGGCCGCCCGGCGTGAGCCGGCCGACGAGCGACGGAAACAGCGTGTCGTGCGCGGGCACCCATTGCAGCACCGCGTTCGACAGGATCAGGTCGTAGCCGCCCGGATCGTCCCACGTGGCGACATCGGCCAGATCGAAACGCAGCGCAGGCAGGCGCTTGCGCGCGGCCGCGATCATGTCCGGCGACGCGTCGATCCCGCGCACCGTCGCATCCGGTGCGCGGGCGATCAGCGCCTCGGTCGAGTTGCCGGGCCCGCAGCCGATGTCGATCGCGGTGCGGATCGGCGTGTCCGGCACGGCAGCCAGCAGATCGCGCACCGGCCGTGTGCGTTCGCGCTCGAATTGCACGTACTGGTTCGCGTATGGGTCGAGTGGGGTCGTCATGATATTCCTCCGGGTCGGCGTGGACGGTGCCGGGATACGGGCAGCCGTCGATGCAACGCATTCTGCGATGCCGATGATCTTCAGTAAAATGAATTTAATATCGCTATTGATTCAAAATTCTGATGAAAATCGATACGCTGGGTGTGCAAGCCTTCGTCGCGATCGCCGACGGCGGCAGCTTCAGGCAGGCAGCCGATGCGCTGCACGTCACGCAAACGGCCATCACGCAACGGTTGCGCAAGCTCGAAGCGTTTCTCGGCGTCGCGCTGGTCGAGCGCACGACGCGCCGCACGGCGCTCACCGAGATCGGCCGGCGTTTCCTGCCGCAGGCGCGCCGGCTCCTGAACGAGCTGTCCGATGCACTGACCGAAATCCGCGAGACGGGCCTGAGCCAGCGCGGCGACGTGACGATCGCGTGCGTGCCGACCGTTGGTGTTCAATACCTGCCCCGCATTCTGCGCGCGTTCTCCGAACGCCGGCCGCACGATCGCGTGAAGATCCTCGATCACGCATCGGCGTCGGTGCTGCAGGCCGTATTGCGCCGCGAAGCGGAATTCGGGATCGGCATCGCCGGCGATCGGCACCCCGAACTCGTCAGCGTGTCGCTGACCGACGACCCGTACGTGCTCGTGTGCCGCGACGATCATCCGTTCGCTAAGCGGCGGCGGATTCGCTGGGCGGCGCTGCAGCCGCATCCGCTGATCTTCGCCGGCGAAGTGAGCGGCAATCGCGGCTTGCTCGAAGGTGCGCTGAAAACGAGCGGCATGTCGCTGCATTCGTTCTACGAGGTGCAGCGCAGTTCGACCGCGCTCGGGCTCGTCGCCGAAGGGCTCGGCGCGGCCGTGGTGCCGAAGCTCGCGATTCAGAAGAATGCGTATCCGATGATCCGCGCGATCCCGCTCGTCGAACCGTTGGTATCGCGCACGCTCGTGCTGGTGACGCGCAAGACCGCGCAGTTGTCGCCCGCGGCGCGGGCGTTGTACGACATGATCGTGGAGCGCGCGGCGCCGGGGCGCTGATCGGGGATGCGGCGAGGATGCTTCCGGAACGCTCCGTTGCCCTGTGGCACGACATCGGTGGACGTCAGGAGGAGGAGGAGGAGGAGGAGGAGGCTGTCGCAGGCGGGCCCTGCCACCACCGCGCAATCTCGCTCACAACGTCTTGACCATGAACACGCGCGCCGTGCCTTCCGGTTCGCATGGCACTTCGCCGAACGCCTCATAACCATGCTTGCGGTAGAAATCCGGCGCCTGGAACGTAATCGTGTAGAGCACCGCACGGGCGCATCCGCGCCGCTTCGCTTCCGCTTCGGCCTCGCCCAGCAGCCGGCTGCCGAAGCCGCCGCCGCGCAGCGATTCCGGCAGATAGAAAAGGTCGATGAAGAACAACCCGAGCGACGTCCGGCCAGTGAGGCCGCCCAATATCTCGCCGGTCGCGGGATCGGTCACGTAGACGTCGAGCGCCGCCGTGTCGGATCGCCCAGTCATCGCGTGGTTGAATTCGCCGAGCTTGCTGCTGATGAAGTCGCGTGCGGCCGGTTGTTCGGTATCGGTCAGCTGGAAGGAAACGTCGGGACGTGCGGTCATGTAGTCAAGGCGTACGAGAACGGGCCGTCGGGCGCACAGCGTCCATCACGGGCGTCGCAAGACTATAGCGCGTCTGCATGCAGCTTGACGGGCGCCAAAAGACTCCTGACGCACTTCATGACAAAAGCGCAAACGGCGGGCGCATCGCGCGCCCGCTGCTTCGACACCCGCCGCACCCGC
>NZ_JAGIXF010000118.1:0-15265 GCF_021483755.1 Burkholderia sp. WTPI3
CCGCGAAACAACTTCGGCACGATCATGACCTTGCTGCGGCTATGGTTCAGCATGAACGACAGCTCACGCTCGCGGAAGATGTGCATCAACGGATTCATGACGGCACCGATGCGCGAGCAGGCGAGATACGTCAGCGTGAACTGCCACCAGTTCGGCAGCTGCACAGACACGACATCGTTGCGGCCAACGCCGAGGCGGGCGAGCCCGACCGCAATCCGGTCCGCCATCGTGGCCATTTCCCGATAGGTGAAGCGGGTCGTCGCGCCATCCTCGACGGAAGTCGCAACGAGCGCGATCTTGTCCGGGCACGCGGCAACACATGCGTCAAGCTCGTCGTTGATGGTCCTGTCGCGCCACCATCCGCGGGCGATGCTCGTCGATCGTCGCGGGGGGATCAGAACGGCGTCGAACTCCATGTCGTGTCTCCGAAATTGTCTTGCGCGTCGGTTCCGTGCTTATGCCGGCACCGCATCGCGTCCGGCCCGCGTGCGGGCGATGATCGTCTTCATGATCTGGGCCGTGCCGTCGCCGATCTGAAAACCCAGCACGTCGCGCAGGCGCTGCTCCATCGGCCCGCGGTCGTAGCCACCGTGGCCGAACGACAAGAGACACTGGTGCACCACGTCGTAGGCCAGCTTCGGGCCCCACCACTTGCACATCGCCGCCTCGGCCGTATGCGGCAGGCCGCGGTCCTTCAGCCAGAGCGTCTGCAGGCACAGCAGGCGGGCGGCCGCCACCTGGGTCTCGAAATCGGCCAGCGGATGAGATACCCCCTGGAATGCGGCGAGCGGCTTGCCGAACGCTTCGCGCTGCGCGACGTACTCCCACGTCTCCTCGAGACTGACCTTCGCCACCGCCAGCACCTGCAGGCCGATCAGCGCGCGCGAGAAATCGAAGCCCTGCATCACCTGCACGAAGCCGTTTCCTTCGTCGCCCAACAGATGATCGGCGGGCACTCGCACGTTCTCGAAGAAGATCGACCCGCGACCGATCGCGCGCTGACCGTGGCAATCGAAGCGGCTGCGCGTGATCCCCGGCAGGTCCATCGGCACCAGCATCGCGGATACCCCGCGCGCGCCCGCCTCGACCGTGCCCGTTCGGGCGAACACCACGGCCGCGTCCGCCTGATCCGCGGCCGAGATCGAGGTCTTTTCGCCGTTCAGCACGTAGTGATCGCCGACCCGCTCCATGCGCAGGCGCAGGTTCGCGGCATCGGAGCCGCCGCGTGGCTCCGTCAATGCGATCGCCAGCAGCGCCTTGCCTTGGGTCAATCGCTCCAGCCACGGCCCGGCAACCTCCGGCACGGCGTGCTGCGCGAGAATCTGTCCGTTCAGCGACGCCAGGAGGTTGATGTAGGACAGACTCAAATCTGCCCGCGCGATCTCCTCGTGGATGACACCCGCCGCAATGCAACCGAGGCCCTGACCGCCATACTGCTCCGGCATTTCCGGCGCAATGAACCCCATCCGCCCCATCTCGAGCATCAGCGCCCGGTCGAGCACGCGGGAGCGGTCGCGCTCCAGAAAGCCTGGGGCGATGCGCCCTTGCGCAAAGCGTCGCGCATGTTCGCCGAGCGCAACGAGGTCTTCATCGAGATAGGGATTCATGTTGTCTCCGGTGATCGGGCCGGCCCGCGCAACCCGCAATGCGCAGGCGCGGGCCGTGCCGTCGGGGCTGCGAGGTTATTTCGCGTACTTGCGGAACTCGGGCTTGCGCTTCTCCTGGAAGGCCTTTACGCCTTCGCGCGACTCTTCGGTGTCGTAGTAGAGTTTCAGCGCATACATGCCCATCCCTGCGATGCCTGCCTGGTGTGCCGTGTCCATGTTGAACGAGCGCTTCGCGATCGCGAGCGCGGTCGGGCTCTTCTCCATGATCTCGTCGCACCACTTCTGCACCTCCGCGTCGAGCTGGTCATGCGGCACGACCGCATTCACGAGACCCATCGCGAGCGCCTCCGATGCGGGGTAGCGACGGCACAGGTACCAGATCTCGCGCGCCTTCTTCTCGCCGACCACGCGCGCCAGAAACGCCGTCCCGTAGCCCGGATCGACCGATCCGACCTTCGGCCCCGCCTGCGCGAAGATCGCCTTCTCCGACGCGATCGTGAAATCGCAAATCGTGCACAGCACGTTGCCACCGCCGACCGCATAGCCCTGTACACGGGCGATCACCGGTTTCGGCACGTCACGAATCGCGTTGTGCAGTTCCTCCATCGGCAGGCCGATCGTTCCGCGACCGTCGTACTGCCCTTCGTGGGCCGACTGGTCCCCGCCGGTGCAGAACGCCTTGTCGCCCGCCCCCGCGAGCACGATCACGCCGATCTCTCGCGAGTAGCCCGCCTTGTTGATCGCATGGATCAGCTCGTCGCAGGTGCGGCCGCGAAATGCGTTCATCTTGTCGGGCCGGTTGATCGTGATCCATGCCGCACCGTTTCGGACTTCGAACAGAATGTCTTCGTAGTTCATGATTGATTCCTTGCAGAAAGCGGGATCAGCCCGCCATGGTCAGGCCGCCGGACACGCTCAGTACCTGTCCCGTGATGAAGCCGGCGTCGCCGCTGGCGAAGAAGAGGATCGCGCCCGGCAGATCGTCGGGCTGGCCGATCCGCCCTAGCGGAATCGAGCGCTGGAAGGCCTCCATCAGCTTTTCCGGATTGCCCGCCCCTTCCTTGTATTCGGCAAACAGCGCCGTGTCGGTCGGGCCCGGGCAGACGACGTTCACCGTGATGCCGTGACGCGCATGCTCACGTGCGATCGTCTTGGAGAACGACACCAGTCCGCCCTTGCATGCCGCGTACACCGCTTCGCCGGACGAGCCGACACGCGCGGCGTCCGATGCGATGTTGACGATACGGCCGCTCTTGCGCCGCACCATGCCCGGCAGCACCGCATGGTGCAGGTGAAGCGCGCCCGTCAGGTTGATGGCGATCAGGCGCGCCCATTCCGCCGGCTCCGTCTTCGTGAACGGCTTGAATACGTCCCAGCCTGCGTTGTTGACCAGCACGTCGACAGGACCGAGCTCGGCCTCGGTAGCGGCCAGCGCCTCGTCCACGTCATTGCGCTCGGTGATGTCGCAGCGGACCGCCCGGGCAATACCGCCAGCCGCGCGAATCCCGTCGGCCACGTTTCCGGCCGCCTCGATCGATAGATCCAGCACGGCCACCCGTGCCCCTTCCGCCGCGAAGCGACGGCACGTCGCGCCACCGATACCTCCGCCGCCACCGGTCACGATGACCGTCTTGCCTTCGAGTCTCTGCACAATCGTCTCCATCGGTTGCAAGCGTTACCATTGCCCTTTTTCACGTACCGCCTCAAGGACCCATATACGTCAATATGTTGACGTATACTAGGCGGACACCGCTGCGGAAACAAGAACGGCGACACTAGGAGAATCCCTTGGTTAACGCGGAAAATACTGGCGAAAACGCACGAATCGAGCTCGCGAACCGGCTATTCTTTCGCCTCTATCAATGTGCAAACATGTTGCACAAAACAGGGACGCGAGCGGTCGAGGCCGAGGGGCTGACGACACAGCAGTGGGCAGTCCTCGGCGCGCTGTCCCGCTCGCAGGTCGAACAGGGGATGAGCGTGGGAGACCTTGCCCGCTATCTGATGGTGAGCCGGCAGAATTTGTCTGGATTAATCAGCCGCATGGAACGTGACGGGCACGTGATCGGGGTGGCCAGCAGTCAGGACCGTCGCTCGCGACTCATCACGATGACGCCGTCCGGCCGAGAGCTGTGGCTGCACCAGGTGACGCCGAAAATTCACAACTATTACGAGCAGGTTCTGCACGATTTTTCGACCGACGACGTTACCCATGCGCTGCACTACCTGCTGAAACTGCTCGAGAACATGAAACAGCTGGACGAAGCGGTTCGCGCGGGGAACGACGAAGACGACTGAGGCGCCGGCGCGGCCGGCGTTCCCGGCGGATATCGATGCCGGTGTCACGAATGAGGGGGGGCCGCGTGAAAGGGACGACGAAGAAGCATTGAGCGGCGTCCCGCCTCCGAAGCTATCGTAGGTTCTCGGAAAATGGGCTTTGAGACCCTCGAAAAATCGGGAGTCGGTCCGGTTTCCGATACGGCAGCATGACGCTTGCCTCGAAAAAGATGTCCTTGGGCACGGGGGAATTCCCGGAAATCCCATCGAAGAACACCACTGGATACATCGGCTCAAGCGGACGGTTTTGCCAGCTCAGCGCTTCGGTCATCACCTCGTCGGTGACCGATCTGATGAAGTCGTGCGAAACCTAGGTGCCACAGTGCTCGGCCGGAAATCCCCGAATCTCGCGCACGCTCATGCCGCGGGCGTATATCGCGCCGATCAGACGACGAAGCAGCGCAGTCGGGCCTGTATATTTCGAATCGCTTGTGAAGCGACTACAATACGGGCGCCATGATCCGCTTACGTCAACTGCTTGCGCAGCGTTTGACGCATCCCGCCGTTGCCTCGTTGCTACTGCTGGTCGTCGCGTTCCGCCTGCTACTACCGCCCGGTTTGATGCTCTCCCCGAGCACGAGTGCGAACATTGGCGATCTCGTGATCTGCAGCGGCCACGGAGCGCTGCTCGACGACACCGTGGCAATAAGCGCCGCTCCCGCGGCAACGGTTGCCGCGTCCGACCTGGCCAATGCACTCGGGAGTGCCGAATCGCATGCGGATCATTCGCATTCTGGCGACATCTGCCCCTTCAGTGCGACGCTGGCCATTAGCGTTGCCGTCACCGTGCTCGTCACGGCATACTGGCTGCAAAGTATCACCAGCACGCGGGTCCCACGCCCAGCCAACGACGCATGTCCTGCCGTCACAGCGACGTTCGGCCCGTTCGGCGCTCGTGCGCCACCCTTCACTGCGCTTTCCTAGTCGAATCATTTGATCCGTGAGCGTTCTGCAATGTCGCGCACTCGCGCGGCGTTTCAGCTCGTCCATTCCAAATAACCTCGCGCCACTAATCAGACGCGAGTAGATCTGCCGTTCCTCCTCGCTCATTAACTGACGTGGCTCGTGATTGCACGGGAGGTTCACATGTGCATGGCAATCGACATTCCAGCGACTTCCAGCCACATGTCGGCGATCGCATGACCAAGCGCACACATTCCTATCATGCTAGATCTGAAATTGGTCACGACCGCCTCGCTAGCAGCTTTCTCGCTCGCGGGGCATGCACAATCCATCGCCTCGAATTCATCGCCATTGCCCCAACAGCCAATACCCGCTGTCGGTACGCAGATCGACATCCAGTCTGGACCGTCGGCCGACATCGAGTTACCTGCCATCAGCGTCACAAGCCATCGTTACCGCTTCACTACAACGGATACGGCACTCGACAGCGAATCCGCGACGCGCACCGATACGCCCCTGATCAACGTGCCGCAATCGGTGCAGGTGGTGCCGCGAAAACTGATCGAGGAACAGGACGCCCGCACGCTGGCCGACGCACTTGCGAACGTGTCGGGCGTAATGCCGAGCCAACCTGCGGAAAATGGTCTGACCGCGAATATCGTGCGCGGCTTTCCGGCCGAGATCTACCTTGACGGTTTGCCGATGTACGGCATGAGTGCCGCTAACAGCCCCGCGAGCCTCGTCGGCATCCAGCAGATCGATGTACTCAAGGGGCCATCGTCGACTTTGTATGGTGGCGGGCTTGGCTCCCCGTTGGGCGGCCTGATCAATATCCAGTCGGAACTGCCGCAGACCAAGCGCAGCGGTTACGTGGCGATGCGCACGGGAAGTTATGGCACCGTCAATCCGTATTTCGACCTGACGGGCGCGCTGACGTCTTCAATCGACGCACGCATCGCAGGCGAGTACGAGCACGCCGGAAGCTGGATCGATCAGGTCAAGAGCGACAAGTGGTCGATCAAGCCGAGCGTGCTGTTCAAGCTCGACCCGCGCACCACCCTGCTCGTACAAGGGCAGTTTAACCACAGCAGCCAGCTCGAATACTCGGGCCTGCCGGCGTCGCAGGCTCTGGCCGGCCAACTCGATCGGTACGCGTTCCCAGGTGCACCGATCGGGCAGCAGCGGACCACATTCGACAGCCAGATCGCAACGGTTCAGCTTCAACACGAGTTCAATGACAACCTGAAGCTGAGTGTCAGCGGACGCTATTACCACAACAGCATTCCCGAATACGGCAGCTTCGTCTACCCGAGCCTCTACGCGCCCGATCCGGCCACACCGACCACGTACCCGATCCTGCCGCTCAACATGCAGACGAGCACCAGCGAAGCGACCTTCGATGCCAATCTGCAGACGAAGGTCAATGCGCTGGGCGGGCGCCACGAACTGCTCGTCGGCATCAACTACGACCACACCGACTTCTCGTCGGACATGGGCTTCACGGGCGTGCCAGTCGGCTCGCAGAATCTCGCACGACCGGCCTACGATCTCGCCTTCGGCCCACTCGCCCCGCTCACGTTGACGCAGACCGACCGCTACGAGACGATCGCCGCGTATGTGCAGGATCAGGCCACCTACGGTCGGTTTCATCTGACCGGCTCGCTGCGCTTCACGCAACTCAGATTCCACGAGACGGAACAGGGCACCAACGATACCTACCATCACGTCTCGCCGCGCATCGGCGCGAGTTTCGATCTGACGCAGGGCATAGCCGTGTACGCCGCATATTCGACGGCCTTCCGGGCTGCATTCGGCTACGTCGGGCTCGGTTCACCGAAACCGGAAACGTCCCGCAACGTCGAGGCCGGGCTGAAACTGGCGCGGACCGACATCGGCCTGTCCGGCACGCTTGCCGTGTTCCAGCAGACCCGCGAAAACGTCGCCACCCCCGATCCGAACAATCCCCTTTACTCGATTCAGGCGGGCCAGCAGCGCGCACGCGGATTCGAGACCGACCTGGTATGGGAACCCACATCCGCGTTTTCGATGCTGATGACCTACGCCTACACGCGCGCCACGGTGACCGAGGACAATGCGATCCCGGTCGGCGACACGCTTGCGCGCGTGCCGAAGCAGAGCGGGCGTATCGCGCTGCGTTATCGCGTCTTGAACGGTACCGCGCGCGGCCTGTCGTTCGGTGCCGGCATAACCGCATTCGGCGCCCGCGAGGTGACGTTGCCGAACACCGTCTCCGTACCCGGCTACGCGTTGTTCGACGCGCAAGCGGAATACAGCTTCGGGCGCTATACGATCGGCGTATCGGCCGTGAACCTGGCCAATCGTCATGTGTACGCGCCCTACGAATATCTCTCCTTCCCGGTAGTCATGCCGGTTCAACCGCGTTCCGTCTACCTGACACTTAAGGCAAGCATCTGAGGAAACCGAAATGACAGACATTAACCGCCGGAATATCGTGCTCATGACGCTGCTCGCGCCATTCGCAATGAATGCCGCTGCCCAGGATCCGCAACCCGAGCACACGATGACGATGCCCGACATGGGCCCGGAGATGAACAAGGTCCACTGGGAAGGCCACGAGCAAATCGCGATGCTGATGTATCCAGGGATGACCGTGATGGATCTGATCGGGCCGCAAAGCATGTTCGGTGCGCTGATGGGGGCCAAGATTCACCTGGTCGCCAAGACGCTGGAGCCGGTGACGAGCGACGCCGGTGTGACCATCGTGCCGACCGCTACGTTCGATACCTGCCCGCGTGACCTCACCGTGCTGTTTACGCCGGGCGGCACCGACGGCACGCTGGTGGCGGCCAGCGATCCCGTAACGCTGGCGTTCATGCGCGATCGCGGTGCGCGCGCGAAGTACGTCACCAGCGTCTGCTCCGGTTCACTGATCCTGGGTGCGGCGGGTCTGCTGCAGGGCTACAAGGCGACGTCACATTGGTCGGTGCGCCATGTGTTGGCCGACTATGGCGCAATTCCGACCGACGCTCGCGTGGTACGCGACCGCAATCGGGTCACCGGAGCGGGCGTCACGGCCGGACTCGATTTCGGATTGACGATGCTCGCCGAATTGCGCGACCGGACCTACGCTGAATGCACACAGTTGGTCAGCGAATACGATCCCGAGCCGCCCTTCAATGCCGGCTCGCTGAAGACTGCTCCGCCACCCGTGGTGAAAGCCATGGAGGACTTGCTAGCCGGCTTCACGAAGCAGGCCGAGACGCTTGCCGCGGCTCAGGCTCATCCTCTGCGCGCCGTACGACAGCTTGACGAGTAAATCGACGAATAGCGCCGCAAACGGTGCGCGCTGTGCGCACCGCGCCGGTCCGCCAGCCAGTACCGCTAATCCAGGCTGCCTTTTTGATATGCCAGTCTAGATGGGCCAGCCCGGACGTGCCCGATCGGCCGGGCTGGCGATCGTCGTCTTGCCACAATGACTGAACGGGTTATCGCACTGCCTGGCGTGCCACAAGCGCTCAAAGCGCCACTCGCTTGACCTCCATGGGGCAACCTTTTGAACGACTGACGCGACGAAATCGCTCAGCGTGCCGGTGCTTTGCAGAAGCTTGGGAGTGACACCCATAGCAAGCCCCACGGCAGCCAAAACAAGACCGGCAGTCACGCCCCGGATGGGCCCGGCGCCCTCGGTGTTCGCGATCTTCATTTAATGCACGTCCGATGGTCCATCCTCGAGACGTTTTGAAATCAGAGGCAGGGCGTCAGCAAAGCTGACTTGATGGAGCATTCATCCGAATCGCGCGGAAAATGGCGCTTTGATCAAGAAAGTGTTTATTGATCAGTGCATTGCACGATCTACGTTGGCGCATACGCTATGCCATCGCGCGGCCTTACTTGGAGCGCCGCGACAGGCAGCCACTGCAAGATCCTGCACAATCCGGACGAATACGCCTTCAATGAAGGGCAGTTCGCCGCCAAACAGGGGGCAAGGAAAGCGTGCCTTCAGCCTTGGCGATATCGGCACACCTGATGCACCTGTCGGCGTCCGAGAAGGCAGCAGGGATCCGACTCCCCGCCGCACTTCGATACCGCTCAGGCGAGTTCCACCGAACCGTGGTCGTCGCAATGATCGCCATGCGGGTGATGAAGACGGCCGTTGACCAGGTAGTCGACGTGATCGCCATGCGGCACCCGCTCGTGCCCACAGCCGGGGCCGTGGACGTGGCCCGGTTCATGGCCGCCGCAGCCCGGCGTGCACTGGTCCGGATTGTTTGTACTGACCTCGACCTTGTGTTCGTCGACATGATCGCCATGCGGATGATGTAAATGGCCATCGTGCAGATAGTCAACGTGGTCGCCGTGCTTGATTGCGGTGTGTCCGCAGCCCGGGCCATGCTGATGGTCATGGTGAGCATGATGAGGTTCGTTGCATGGGCTCATGCTTGTCTCCTTTGTCCGCACGGGAACATTCGACGACTATCTGTCGATACCCCATCGAAAGATGGCCTTGACGAGGAAACCTGCCTGGCGCAGATCTGCGCCATCAGGAAACGAAACCGGAACGCGTGGCACGCCTCCTAACAATACTCCCGACCGACCATGAGGGCCAGTCGGCATGGCTGCGCCGAGCGAAACTCACCGACCTGCAACAAACAGGAACATTGTGCACACAGAATGCAATGTTATATCATCTCGACCTTGGCGTGACGCGCGCATCCTGTTTGCTCATGCCGGCAAGAGGTTTCCCGTAGACGAGAAATGGCGCCCCAGAAATGATATGTTATAACGTATCCAGTCATTTCGATGTGCCTTTCAGCGTGCTCTCGCGGGAAAAAATGACCCCATCCCCCGATACGCACAATGAAAATCAACCGCCTGCTACTGTCTCAGGCCGCCATTCTGGCGTTCGCCGCGTTCCTCCAGGCTGAAGCCTTCGCCGCCGATGCCGGCGCGACCCTTGCCGGCACCGTCGCCGACAAGCAAGGTCACGCGCTCGCACACGCCCGGATCACGCTCCAGGATGCTGACGGCCATGCGGTCGCACACGCGCAGTCCGGCGCCGAGGGCCACTTCCGGTTCGACAATGTCGCGCCCGGCACCTATGCGGCGGTCGTCGACGCGCCTGGATACGCGACCGGCACGAGCATTTCGACAGTCGCACAAGGCAAGGCACCTGCCCCGGTCGACGTAACGCTCGGCAAGGACGCTGGCACGCTGGACGTGACGGTGAACGCGAAACGGCTCGATCGCGCGCGCAACGGGCTGCTGCCGGAAGTCGGCGCCAGCGTCTACCGGTTCTCGCGGGCCGACATCGAGACACTGCCTCAAGGCGAGAACACACCGCTCAATCAGGTGCTGCTGCAAGCGCCGGGCGTTGCCTACGATTCGTTCGGGCAACTGCATGTGCGTGGCGATCACGCGAACCTGCAGTACCGGCTGAACGGCATCATCATTCCCGAGCCGATCAGCGGCTTCGGCCAGTCGCTCGACTCGCGGATCATCGACCAGGTGAACCTCGTCACCGGCGCGCTGCCCGCACAATACGGCTACCGGACGGCCGGCGTCGTCGACATTCGCACGAAATCCGGCGACACCGGCAACGGCGGCACGATCGACGTCTACGGCGGCAGTCACCAGACGATTCAGACGAGCGCCGACGTATTCGGTTCGAACGGCCCGTTCAGCTATTACTTTTCCGGCACGCTCGGCGAAAACAATCTCGGCATCGAGGCGCCGACGTCGAATGGAAATCCGCTGCACGACCACACGCGGCAAGGCAACGCGTTCGGCTACATGTCGTATCTGCTGAATCCACTCACGCGCGCGAGCCTGATGTTCGGCACTACGAGCAATCGCTTCGAGATCCCGAATACCCCCGGCATCGCGCCGGCGTTCACGCTCAACGGGAACTCGACATTCGACTCGGCCGCGCTCAACGAAACGCAGGCGGAACTGAACAACTTTTCCGTGCTCGCCTTGCAAGGCACGAACGGCGGTGCGCTCGACTACCAGGTTGCGCTCTTCACGCGCTACACACGCACGAAATTCAATCCCGATCCGGTCGGCGATCTGATCTTCAACGGCGTCGCGTCCGACGACTTCCACAGCAACCGCGCGAACGGTGTCCAGGCGGACTTCACGTATCGACTGAACGACAGCCATACACTGCGTGCCGGCCTGATGTTCGAGCGCGAGCATGCGGTCTTCACCAACAACGTCGCAGTATTTCCTGTTGACGCAAATGGCAATCAGCTGTCGGATCAGCCGACCACGATTTCGGATTCGAACGACAAGTCGGGCTATCTATATAGCCTCTACGCGCAGGACGAGTGGAAGATCACGCCAAAGCTGACGCTGAATTACGGCCTGCGTATCGATCGCATGAACGAATACGTGCAGGCCGGCCAGTTGAGTCCGCGTATCGGCCTTGTCTATCAGCCAACCGAATCGACGACGCTGCACGCAGGCTACGCGCGCTATTTCACGCCTCCGGCGTTCGAACTCGTGTCCGATTCGACCATCGGCACCTTCAATGGAACGACGAACCAGAGCCCGAGCCCGCAGAACGATCCTGTGAAACCCGAGCGCAGCCACTATTTCGACGTCGGCATCACGCAGCGGCTCACACCCGCGCTCACGGTCGGGCTCGACGCATACTACAAGAAGGTGTCCGATCTGCTCGACGAAGGCCAGTTCGGCACCGCACTGATCTTCACGCCGTTCAACTACCAGTACGGTCGCGTATACGGTCTCGAATTCACGTCGAGCTACAAGCAGGGAAACGTTTCCGCGTATATGAACGTCGCGTATAGCCGCGCACAGGGCAAGAACATCGAGTCCGCGCAATTCAACTTCGGCGCCGACGAGCTCGCCTACATCGCGAACAATTGGGTGTATCTCGATCACGATCAGCGCATCACGGCGTCGTTCGGTGGTGCGTATACGCTCGGCAAAACGACCTTCAGCGCCGACGGCATCGTTGGAAGCGGCCTGCGGAGCGGCTTTGCGAATACCGATCGCTTGCCATGGTACGCACAGGTCAATCTCGGCGTGCTCGAGCACTTCGAGGAACCGATCGTCGGTAAATTCGACGCGCGCGTCTCGCTCATCAATACGTTCGGCCGCGTCTATGAACTGCGGGACGGCTCGGGCATCGGCGTCGGCGCGCCGCAGTTCGGGCCTCGGCGCGCGATCTATGCCGGCCTGACCAAACACTTCTGAGTTCCGGCTCACACGAGGTAACACACGATGAATGAATGGGCAGGTTTCACGGATGCGTTGCGCATCGGCGGCTGGGTCGTTTATCCGCTCAGCGCGCTCGCGATCATCGCACTTGCGATCACGCTCGACCGTGCATACGTGTTCTGGCGCTTCACGAGCGGGCGCGGCAGCGCTGCTCGCGCACTGCCGGAGAGACACGTGACGCGTCGATTCGCTGCGATCTTCGATCAAGGTACGACGCCGCTCTGGCACGTCGAAGCGAAGCTCGATGCCGCCGCGCAGCAGGTCGAACGCGACATGAGCCGCGGCCTCTGGCTGCTCGAAACGATCGTCACGGCCGCACCGCTGCTCGGCCTGCTCGGCACTATCGTCGGGATGATGCACTCGTTCCGGCTTATTGGCGGCGACGGGCTCGTGAGTCCCGCCGGCGTGTCGGGCGGCATCGCACAAGCACTCGTCGCGACTGCGATCGGCCTTGTCATCGCGCTAGTGTCGCTGTTCGCATTCAACTATTTTTCGCGACGCGTCGACAGATTGATGGACGATCTTGAATCGTTCGCGAACGAACAACTCGCCGAAATGCGGCTGGCGCGCGAGCAGGCGGGGACGTCGTCATGAAATTGCGCCGCTCGCGCACATCGAGGCGCGGCCGTATAGAGATCATTCCAATGATCGACGTGATGTTTTTCCTGCTTGCGACATTCATGCTGACCTCGCTCGCGATGCAACGTCTCGACGCGGTCGGAATCAATCTGCCGCGTGGACACGCGCAGCAGCTGCAGGCGGATCGGCCATTGACGCTGGCGATAAGCCGGACAAACCAGATCTTCGTCAATCGGCAACCGGTGTCGCTCGACCGCGTGAACGGTACCGTCGCACATCTGCTCGGCCGGAATCACGATATTGTGATCGCGGCGGACGACGGCGCAACGCATGGCTTTGTCGTGCAGGTGATGCTTGAAGCCCGGCGGGCCGGGGCCGAGCATTTTCTCATCGCGGTTCATCGTGACTAGGAACGCGCTCGAATCAGGTTCGCCGCCCGATCGTTACGGGCGTCGGTTTGCGGGAACGATCGCGCTCGCCAGCGTGATCTGGGGCGCATTTCTTGTGAGTTCGACGCGGCTATTCTCCGGCGACGAACCGGCTCCGTACGCCCCGGATTCAATTCAGATGCAGGTGGTCGAACTGCCGCCAAGTGCGCCACCCACCACGCATGCGAAATCGAAAGCGGCACCGATCGAAAACACCGTATCGAAACCTGTGCCGCTGCGGCCAGCGCAGGCGCTCGCGCCGGTTCGGCCTGCTGCCGCCGCGAAGCGGTTCGATCCGGCTTCATCGCACGACGCGCTGCTGACGCAACAACCGACTGCGTCACCAGAGACACAAACCGCGCATGCGACACTCGACGATGCGCGATCTGCCTCTACGACGAAAGCGGACTCCGCCACGACTCATTCAGCCTCGGCGGGCAATGCGCAGGCACGTTTGATTTCGCAGCCGCTGCCCGAACTACCCGACGATTTGCGCGAGCAGGGATATCAGGCAATGGCGGTCGCACGCTTTTTTGTCCACGCAGACGGCACGTTCGACATCGATCTTGTCAAACCGACGCAGAATCCTCGACTCAATCAAATCCTGCTTGAGACCCTGCGTCGATGGCGCTTTTTCCCTGCGATGGAAAACGGGCATCCTGTCGAGAGTCAACAGGACGTGCGCGTGCATTTCAACGTGAACTGAGCGACTTGGGTTGCCCGCGCGAAGCAGGGGTACGCGCAAGCCCTCGCAGCAATGGCACTGCGCCGCGCGTTGTCGCGGCGATCCGAGCCGACAGTCGATATCGAGTGTGAATCCTGTCGGCTCCGGCCGCCAGCAGGGAATTGAGCCGCCCCGAGAGAATGCCGAGAGCCTGACGACGGGCGTACTCGGCAAGTGGTTCGGCAAAAGACCGTTGCAAGCGCGGCCGAGCCGCCGGACATCGATGTTGATGTCGTGAGCGGCGCCGCCTTCCAGGCATTTCGCCGCCGAGGAACTATCTTGTATCTCGTGCTCGCATGACCGGCAGTACCAAGAGGATTATGTGAGCGCGAGGCCTGCGTGAACCGTGAGCACCACGCCGAAGATCAGCGTTTTTACAGGGTGAACGTCAAAGGGCTGAACCACGCCGGATTTTGTGGCCTCGACTCTCGAGACAATTGAGCCATGAGCAAGAAGGCAACCAGGTTTTCCCCGGAAGTTCGGGAGCGTGCGGTAGCCAATTATTCAAAGACAACATATTGAGACCGCAGACATCTTTTCTGAGAAACAACAGATAACAAGTGTAGGCTCTCAGAAAAGGTGTCTTTGGCCCCCTAGATAGATCAAGGACTTGGACATCTTTTTTGAGAACACCGCATGCTTCTTGTCTCAGAAAAGATGTCCGCAGCCCCGGAAATTCTCAGAAAAGTTTTCCTTCGGAATGTCACGCCCCTACCGAGGCGCCTCGGCGGAACTCGGCGACCGGCAGCACAATGGATGAGCGTTTCAGCGGCCAGCGATGTCGGCACTTCTTGTGCTATAAATGTGCACATAGTGTGTGCCGAGAAAGCTTCCATGAACCCCGGTCTGTCCCGAGATTCAACGAACGCCCCCTCGATTTCGATCACTTCCTGGCGTCTTTGAAGGGCTCGGAGAGCGCTGTGCCGATCGTCTCGGCGCAACACTTCGCGGCCGCCCTGCATATCGATATGCAGACACTCGCACGGCTGGCCCATGTCCATCGCAATACCATCAGTCGTCTTCCCGGCGCCGAAAGCGTGCAAAAGTATCTTCGAGACGCGCTTCGGGTCATCCGAGCTGCAACCGATATCTCCGGAGATATACGGAGTACGCTGTTTTGGTATCGCAATGATCCGCTGCCGACCTTTGGCTACAAGACTGCCGAAGAGCTTATATCGGAGGGACGCACTGAAGACCTGCTGCGTTACTGTTGATTTGCGCGGAATCCCCGTGGGTCAAGATTCCGCGCAAATCAACACTCGTGCCGCAGATTGCGCCGCAGTACCACAGCCTGAGCACCATGGGTTTTACCGTTGATCCACGCGGACAAGGACGAATCCATATAGTCCGCGTGGCCCGGAAACCAGTCCATCAGCGATTGTGCAAGTCTATGCACAGCACCTGACCTGCCCCCTTCAATCGGGCCAATGGGCTTCTAGCAAAGTCCCTTTAAACCAGCTCCT
>NZ_JAGIXF010000119.1:0-15211 GCF_021483755.1 Burkholderia sp. WTPI3
GATGGCGGATGCGGATACCGGCGGCGCGGATGAATTAACCCGGCCCTGATTGATTTCGAAGCCCGCAATAAAAATGCGCCCCGAATCGAGGCGCTCTTATTGCTGAATATCGAAATGAATATCGCTGAAACTGGAATAAACCCGAAAACCGCAGAGGATTACCGGCGGAAATGCCTATCGCGCGACGGAAATAAATTCCTCGTATTCGGGTTGGAGCTTGCAATGATCGACCGCCTGCAGTCGCCATGCACCGTCCGGGTGCTCGCCGGCGAGTACGGCGGGACCCTGTTCGCGCTGTGTTGCGTCGAACGACAGGCCCTTCAACTGGCACACGGCGCTGCCGCCGTCGGCCGCGCAGAGGGCCATTGCGCCTTCGACGTCCCGGACTTTACCCCAGGTCGGAAGGTCGATGCCCTGATGTGCCTCGCGCGACCACAGCCCCTCGTCGGTATCGACCCACAGCACCGCGAATGCGTGCCGGGTTGCCGATTCACTGCCATTAATCCGAATAGTGAGGCGCATTGGATCGTCTCCTGAGAAAATGACGCATTCGACCGTTTTGGTTTGAACAGTCTAGATAGACTGTCACGAAACGCAAGCGATAATCCGCAATAAATCCGAATGGGGTCTATTGGCGTTTCGTATGAAACGACGTCTGACGATTCCAGGGGATTCCGTCGCTGCACGCCAACGCAGACGGCACCGTGTCCAGGGTGCGGCAAGCTGCCGCTGCCGCGACCGGGACATGCGATGACTAGCCGAAGGGCGCGTCGATGTGTCGCGCCGCGGCGGCGATTGAAACCGTGATGGGCCGGCGGGGTCCGGCGGCGCGGTAGCCCGCCCGGCGGCCGCCGGATCGGACGTTTCGTCGATTTGACGGCATGGCCCGCACGACACACTCAGACATTCGCGCACAAATCCACACACTTTCACGAAACTTTCGGGACAGACTTGCATGCGTTCGGGCCCCACACTGGGACTTTCCCGATCTGCGCCATGGACGCCCGTCCGTGGCGGTCTGTCGCCGCCTCGTGCCAGAGACCCGATCGATGCGATCGCGGGCCACAAGCCCGATCGGGACGGCCGTGGCGAGCATCGGCGCCGGCCCGGCCCATGGCAGTGCGCAGCCCCGAACGGGCAGCGCCGCCGTCCGGCCGACCCTTCGAAGGAGACTATCGTGCTGATCTGGAAAACCGCGTTGTCGCTCAACTGGCGGACCAGCCTCGTGTCGCCGGCCAGCGCGCCGGTCGCGGCGGCCAACGTCAGTCGGCTGGTGCTGACCGGCGCCACCGGCTTCATCGGCAGTACCGTGCTGACGGCGCTCGTCAACGCGGGGCTGCTCGATCGTGTCGTGTGCGTCGTGCGCGCGGAGAGCCGCGGCCATGCGGTCGCACGGCTGCGTGAAGCGGCGTTGCGCGCGGGGCTCGCGCCGTACTGGGCGTCGCGCCTGGGCGATGCGAACGTGATCGTCGGCGCGCTCGGCGACGTCTGGCAGGGTGCGGATGCGTCGCGCCTGGCTGGCGCGACGCACGTGATTCACTGCGCCGGCCATGCATCGCCGGCCGACGGCGCGCACCTGCAGGCGGACATTGCCGATTCGCTGTCCTTCGCCGCCCGCTTCGCGCGTGCGCCGCAGCTGCAGCGTTTCGTGTACGTCGGCACGGCCTATGCGCATGCGGGCCGCGGCGGAATCGTGCAGGAGGGCGTCGCGACCGACGCGGCACACGGCGACGAAGCGCTGCCCGGCGCGGTGCTGGCGGCCGACTACCTGCTTGCGAAGGCGCAAACCGAGCAACGCCTGCGCGAGCTCGGGCTGCCGCTCGTCGTCGTGCGTCCGTCGCACGTCGTCGGTCACACGGTGCTCGGCACGCGGCCCGCGCCGAATTCGTTCTGGATGTTTCGCGTCGCGCATGCGGCGCGCCGTTTCACGGCCCGGCCGATGACGCGCATCGACATCGTGTCGGTCGACGACGTCGCGCGCGCGACGATGCTGCTCGCCGTGAAGCCGACGCTGATGCACGACGTGTATCACGTGTCGGCAGGCGACGAGGCGCCGCAGGTCGCGCAGATCGTTCGCGCGATGGACGAGGCGGCGGGCGTGACGGGCGCGCCGCGCTACGCGGCCTGTGCGCCGGCCGAGTTGCCGCTCGTGGTACGTGACGTGCTGGGGCGGCCCGATCCGGCGCTCGAGCGCGTGATCGGCAGGGCGTTGCAGCGTTGTGCGGAATTCGCGACGGTCGATCGCGTGTTCGACAACCGTCGCGTGCGCGACGAAATCGATTTCGAACCGTTGCCGTTCATCGATTACGTCGAGGAGTGCATGCGGACGTCACGCGGCGTCGCGGTGACCGAGCTGATGCGCGGCGCGCTGCAATGAGCCGAGGCGAGTCCAGTCAAGTCGGGTGCACAGCCTGCATGCGCCACGCCGGCGCCGCCGGGTCCTGTTCGCCGCCGTCCGGCGGCGGCAGGCCCTAGGGCGCGTTGCCGAGTTCGATCAGCCGGTCGAGCGCGCGATAGATGTCGTCGAGGCCGTCCGCGCCGAAGCGCGCTTCGAGCTGCCGATACTGCTCGTCGATGCGCGGACCGATTTCGGTCACCAGATTCCTGCTTTGCGGCGTCAGGCTCACCAGCAGCCGGCGCTGATCTTCCTGCGCGCGCGTGCGGGTAATCAGCCCGTCCCGTTCCATCCGTTCCAGCACGCCCGTGAGGCTCGGACTCAGGATGCAGCAGCGGCGCGCGATCTGGCCGGCTTCGAGCGCGTGCGCCGGTTCGCCGTCGAGCACGCGGATGATCCGCCATTGCTGTTCGGTGAGCGCGAATTCCTTGAGAATGGGGCGGAACCGGCCCATCAGCGTTTCGCGGGCCTCGAGCAGGAGCATGGCCAGATTGCGATGGTCGAGCGTGCGGTTCATCGGGGTAGAGAATGGACGGGGATGCATCAATCTTAACAGCCCGTGGTGATGAATTTCTTATCTCAGGGTAATCGAGGTTGCCGGCGTCCGATTGCTCGATTTCCCGAAGCGACGCGCACCGGACGGATGTTCCCGGGCGCGCCGCGTCAATCGGAATGACCCACTATCCCGCGCTCCGAGGCGCACGCCCGACGCCGATGTACCTCCCCGGCGTCGTCCCCGTCGCCCGGCGGAACATGTCGATGAACGCGCTCACGTTGTCGTATCCGAGATCGAGCGCGATGGTCGTGACCGGCACGCCGTCGGCGATCTTCTCCAGCGCACGCAGCAGTCTGGCCTGCTGACGCCACTGCGCAAACGTCAGCCCCGTCTCCGCGACGAAGCGGCGGCTCATCGTCCGGGCGCTGATGCCGGCCCATTCCGCCCACTCCTCCAGCCGCCGACCGTCCGCGAGGTTCGAGGCCAGCGCGTCGGTGATGCGCACGAGCCGCGCGTCGCGCGGCCGCGGCAGCGCCAGCGATTCCACCTCGGACGAGGCGATTTCGTCGAGGACCACCTCGGCGATCCGCGTCTGCGCCGCGTCGAGTGCGGCGCCATCCCAGCTTGCCGCGCGCTGCACGGCTTCGCGCAGCAACGGCGACGTGCGGATCGCGCGCGGTGTGTCCGGCAATGTCGCGCAGCGCGCTTCGGCGACGAACGCCGACCAGCCGGAAATCGGCCCGAATGAGCGCAGCGAATGCCGGCAATGCGGCGGAATCCAGATCGCATGAATCGCCGGCACGACCCAGTCCTGGTCGTCGAGACCGATCGTCAGCAATCCGCTCGATGCGCCGACGAGCTGGCCCCGCGCATGCGCGTGCGGCGGCGTCACGCGCGGATCGCGTTGCGACAAAACGGCGGCGACGACGAACGGGCCGTCGTCGGACGTGACGAGTCGGGCGGGCAGGAGTGGATCGGACATGGCTGGATCAAGGTATCGAATGGCATATATACCGGAGTTCGGCCGACTTCGCACGCCTACACTGCGTCCATCGATGACAACCGGAGTGCGACACGATGCGAGCCGAACAGATGCTTCCCGACCATGCCGACCGGATCGAGGCGGGCGGGGTGACGATCCGCAAAGGTACAGTGGGCGCGTTCATTGCCAACGCGCGCGTGCTGGTCGGTCCCGGCGCATCGGCGGCCGAGCGCGCCACCGCGGAAGCCGACCTGATCGACGTGCTGCCCGCGCTGCGGGCGCTCGGATTGTTCGATGTCCTCGAAGTGCGCGACGCGGCGCTGCGCGCATGGCTCGATGCACGGTAATGACGGACGGGAAGCCCGGTTGCGATACGGGATTCGCAAACAGCAAGGAACCAACATGAAAGCAGCAGTCGTGGCGTGTGCCGGTCAGGGTCCGGTTTATTCGGAGTTCGAATCGCCGCGCGCGCTGCCGGCTCACCGTCTGATCGACGTGACGGCATCCGCGCTGAGCCGGCTCGCGCAGGGGCGCGCCGCCGGCACGCATTATTCGTCGGGCGGCGGCTATCCGTTCGTCGTCGGCGTCGATGGCGTCGGGCGCGTCGGCGACGGACGGCGCGTGTACTTCTTCGGCGCCCCCGCGCCGTTCGGCGCGATGGCGGAGCGCACGATCGTGCCGGACGCACACTGTGTGCCGCTGCCGGATGAGCTGGACGATGTCACGGCCGCCGCGATCGCGATTCCCGGCATGTCGTCGTGGGCGGCATTGACCGAGCGCGCGCGGCTCGCGGCAGGCGAGACGGTGCTGGTCAACGGTGCGACGGGCACGTCCGGACGGCTGGCCGTGCGGATCGCGAAGCATCTGGGCGCCGCGAAGGTGATCGCGACGGGCCGCGATACGGTTGCGCTGGATGCATCGCTGAAGGCCGGTGCGGATGCGGTCGTGTCGCTGCAGCAGGAGGATGCACACCTTGCCCGCGCACTGGAACCGCATTTTCGCGCGGGCGTGGATGTCGTGCTCGACTATCTGTGGGGCGCCAGCGCGCAGGCGTTGCTCGTCTCGGCCGCGAAGGCGACGCCCGAGGGGCGCCGGCTGCGTTTCGTGCAGATCGGCTCGATCGGCGGTGCGGACGTGCTGCTGCCGGGCGCGGTGTTGCGCGCGACCGCGATCGAATTGATGGGAAGCGGTCTGGGCAGCGTGCCGCTGCCGCGCTTGCTGGCAGCAATCCGCGGCGTGTTCGGCGCCGTTGCGCCCGCGGGCCTGGCGATCGAAACGCGCGCCGTGCCGCTGTCGGCGGTCGGCGAACATTGGGGCGATGCGAATAGCCGGGTTCGCCCCGTGTTCGTGATGCGCGTCGACTGAACGGCTGCTGGCGCGCAGCGGGCATCACACGCCACGCGCATGTCGAGCGGCGCGGTGAGGGCCGCTCACCCGCACTCAGGCGGCATCGCGCAAAGCGGGCGGTGCCGTTCGACCATGACCGGCGCCGCCCATTGCATCGGATTCAGAACCGCTGCTGAATCCCGGCCGTCACGCCGACCTGCGTCGTCCCGTATCCGGCAAAGTCGCGCGACACGCCGACCTTTTCCCCATGCTGCGCGATCGCGAACGCGCCGGCCGCATACAGCACCGTGCGCTTCGACAATGCATATTGCGCGCGCACCGACACCAGCGTCGGGTCCGCATCGCTGCCACCCTTGATGTTCTGGTGATAGACGGCCGCGATCATCGAAAACGTCGGCGTGAACTGGTACGACCCGCCGAGCCAGAACATGTCGCTCAACTGGTTCGCGGCGCTGGTGTGATACGTGCGCCGATAGTTGCGATAGCCGGCCATCGTCTTCAGGTTGCCGAAGTCGTAGCTCAGGCCCGCATGGATGCCCTGGATGTAGTTGACGGTATCGGCCGGCGTGACGCTGTCGGCTGCGCCGTTCTGCCGGTCGAACGTGACGGCCGCGGCGAACGGGCCCGTCTCGTAGCCGAGCGCGAAGTCGTATTTCGAGCTGGTCTTCACGCTGCCCGGCACGTTGCCGAAGCCGTACAGCGCGCCGAACTTGAAGCCGCCGAATTCGCTGTCGTAGCGCACGGCGTTCGACGAGCGCGTGAAGAGGCCGTCCTTGCGGCCGCCGGTCGCCATCGACGACGTCGCCCACGAGTAGTTCTGCGCATACCCCATCGGGTCGAACGGCAGCATGTAGTCGTAGGTGACGGTGAAGTTGCGGCCGAGCGACAGCTCGCCCCATTTGCCTTTCAGGCCGACCGTCGCGCGGCGCGCGAAGATCGAATCGGCGCCGTCGTCGAACGTGCCGTTCGCGAGATCGATCCCGCTTTCGAGGCGGAACACGGCCTTCAGCCCGCCGCCGAGATCCTCGACGCCGCGCAGGCCCCAGCGCGACGTGTTCTTGTTGCCGGATTTCAGCTTGAACGAATTGCCGCCGTCGGGCGCCGCGTGATTCGCGTATTCGATGCCGGCATCCATGATCCCGTACATCGTGACCGACGACTGCGCATGCGCGGCGCTTGTCGCGAGCCCGGCCGCGACGGCCGAGCCGGTCAGGACGGCGGTGCGAAGGGAACGTTCTGCGCGTGACTTCATTGACGGTGTCTCCTTGGGTTCTTGTGGGTTGGGGTAAAACGGGTGCGCGGCGCGCAGCCGTCCGCGGCGGACGCCGGGAAGCGTCCGCCGATCGTGCGTGTCGGGACGGGATGCGCGCCGGAATGCGTGCGCGGCGGCGCGCGCTGGCCGCCGCGCCCGGGTCAGCCCGCTTTCGCGAACGCCCAGCAGTCGTTGGTCGGGAATTCGATCCAGTGCTTGCCGGCCGCGCGCGGCACGTGGCCGAACGCGCGCAGGCGCATCTCGCCGCAATGGAACAGGTATTCCCAGCGGTCGCCGAGATACATCGACGTGACGAGATCGGCCTGCAGCCGGTTCGCTCCGGGACCGTCGGCGACCTGCACGCGCTCGAGACGGATCACGGCCTGCGCGTCCTGGCCCAGCGCGAAGCTGTCGCGCGCGAGCGCCTGCAGTTCCCAGCCGTCGCCGGCGAGGGTCACGCGCTCGCCGTCGATGGCCGCGACGCGTGCGTCGATCCGGTTGTTGCTGCCCATGAATTCGGCGGTGTACAGCGAGCGCGGCGCGCCATACAGCTCGGCGGGCGTGCCTTCCTGTTCGATGCGGCCGTTGCGCAGCAACAGGATGCGGTCGGACATCGCCATCGCTTCGGTCTGGTCGTGCGTGACGCAGAGCGCCGACAGCCCGAGCGACACGATCAGCTCGCGCAGCCACGCACGCGCTTCCTCGCGCAGCTTCGCATCGAGGTTCGACAGCGGCTCGTCGAGCAGGATCACCGGCGGGTTGTAGACGAGCGCGCGCGCGATCGCGACGCGCTGCTGCTGGCCGCCCGACAACTGGTGCGGAAAGCGTTCGGCGAGATGACCGAGGCCGAGCTGGTCGAGCGCGGTCTGCACGCGGCGCTTCTGTTCGGCCGGCGCCACGCGGCGCAGCTTGAGCCCGTAGCCGACGTTGTCGGCGACAGTGCGGTGCGGCCACAGTGCGTACGACTGGAACACGAGGCCGAGCGAACGCTGTTCGACGGGCAGGTCGACGCGCTGCGCGCCGTCGAAGAACACCCGGTCGTCGAGCTGGATGCGCCCGTCGGACGGCTGTTCGAGGCCGGCCACCGCACGCAGCAGCGTGGTCTTGCCGCTGCCCGACGCGCCGAGCAGGCAGACGACTTCGCCCGCCTTCAGTTCGAACGACACGCCCTTGAGGATCGGGTTGGCGCCGTAGCTGAGATGCAGGTCGTCGACGATGAGCTTATCCATGAAGTTTCACTCCGAAACGCAGGGCCACGCCGAGACCGGCGCCGACCATCGCGATGTTGATGACAGAGAGCGCGGCGACCTGGTCGACGGCGCCGGTCGCCCACAGCGACACGAGCAGCGCGCCGATCACTTCGGTGCCGGGCGACAGCAGATAGACGGCGGTCGAGTATTCGCGCTCGAAGATCATGAAGATCAGCAGCCACGCGGCGAGCAGGCCGAACCGCACGAGCGGCAGCGTGACGTCGAGCGACACGCGGCTGCGCGTCGCGCCGACGCTGCGGCCGGCTTCCTCGAGCTCCGGGCCGACCTGCAGCAGCGCGCTCTGGATGAGCCGCATCCCGTACGCGAGCCACACGACCGTGTACGCGATCCAGATGCTCCACATCGAGTTCTTCAGCTCGCGCAGGCCGGGGACGAACAGGAAGATCCACAGGAACGCGAGACCGGCGAGCAGGCCCGGCACCGCGCGCGGCAGCAGCACGAGGTAGTCGAGCAGTTTGGTCGCCCAGTCGTGGCGGCGGTGGCCGGCGAAGGCGACGAGCGAGTAGAAGCCGACCGCGAGCGCACCGCCGATCACGCCGATGCCGAGCGTGTTGACGATCGCGCGCACCAGGTTGTCCTGCTCGAACAGCTCGGTGAAGTTCGACAGCGTCAGCACGTCGCCGAGCGCGACGCCTTCGCCCCAGTTGGTCACGAACGCGCGCAGCACGATGCCCGAGATCGGCACGATCACGGTCAGCATCAGCCACAGTGCCACGATCGCGAGCGCGACCCAGCGCCAGACGCCGAGCGGCAGTACCGTCGCGCGGCCGGCCTTGCCCTTGACGGTCACGAAGCGGTTCGCGGTCTTCAGCAGGCGGCGCTGCAGCAGCACGAGCGGGAACGTGATCGCGACGATGCACACCGCGACCGCGGCCATCAGGTGATACGACGGCACGCCGAGCTTGTTGGTCAGCTTGTACAGGTAGGTCGCGAGCACGAGGTGGCCTTCCGGATCGCCGAGCACGAGCGGCAGCCCGAACACCTCGAAGCCGAGAAAGAACACGAGCACGCCGGCGAACAGCAGCGCGGGCATCGTCATCGGCAGGCTCACGTCGAGCGCGACGCGGAACGGGCGGGCACCCGTCACGCGCGCGGCTTCCTCGACGTCCGAGCCGAGGTTGCGCAGCGCGGCCGACGAATACAGATACACGTGCGGCACGTGCGTGAGCCCGACGATCACCGTGATCGCGAAGATCGAGTACACGTTCCAGGGCACGCTCTGCACCCCGAACAGCTCCTTGAACCACACCGAGTAGAAGCCGACCGGGCCGGCCGCGACCACGTAGCCGAACGCGAGCACCATCGGCGACACGAACACGGGCGTGAGCAGCAGCGGTTCGAGCCAGCGGCGGCCGGGCAGGTCGGTGCGCACCATCAGGAACGCGAGAATGCCGCCGAGCGGGATCGAGATGAACAGCATCCCGCCGGCGATGATGAACGAGTTCGTCACGGCCGACCAGAAGTCGGGGTCGGTGAAGATGAAGCGGAAGCCTTCAATGCCGAGCGTCTTGTTCGCATCGAAGAACGGCGCGGACAGGAAGCTCTGGAACAGGATGAAGCCGAGGGGCAGCGCGACCGCGATGGTGAGCACCGCGACGACGATCCAGCGCAGCATGCCGGCGAGCGGCTGCAGGCTGTTGGCCGGCAGCGCGGGGATCGCGCCGCCGTGGCCGGTGGAGGGCGGAGCGGCCGGCGCCGTTCCGCGTGTGCTGGTTGAAAGCATGAGTTCACCCCTGCGGCCATCCGGATGGCCGCCTCTAGGAAGTCGGTAAGGGGAAGGGGCCGCCGCGCGCGAAGTGCGGCGGCGGCTCGTGGTCGGCCGAAGCCGATCAACCGGTCAGCGCTTGATTGCCTGCTGCCATTGCTTCAGGAACGCGAGGCGCTTCGACTGGTCGAGATAGACGAGCAGGCCGGTGCCGATCTGGATCGGCTTCAGCGAGTCGCCGAGTTCCTTCGTGAGGCTCGCGGCCGACGTTTCGCCGTTCACGTCCGCGCGGATCGCGTACAGGTTCGCCTGGTTCGCGATCAGCGTCTGGCCGCGCTTCGACAGCAGGTAGTCGACCCACAGCTTCGCGGCGTTCGGGTTCTTCGCCTTCTTCGAGATCGTCGCGAGGCGGCTCACGACCTGCGTGTAGTCCTTCGGAAACACGTAGCCGATCGACTTGTCCTTCTTCGCCTTCGCGTACGCATACGAGCCGATGATGTTGTAGCCGATCAGGTTCTCGCCCGACGAGATCCGCTCCATCATCGCGCCGGTGCTCGACTGCAGCTTCGGGCCGGTCGCGCCGATCGCCTTCACGAGCTCCCACGTGACCTTCTCGTTCACGTGCGCGTCCTGCGTCAGGTAGTTGAAGCCGACGCCCGATTTCTCGATGTCGTAGGTCGTGACCTTGCCCTTGAACTTGTCGGCCTGCGTGGTGAGCAGCTTGATGAGATCGGCGCGGGTCTTCGGCACTTCGTTCTCGGGGATCAGGCGCTTGTTGTAGACGATCGCGAGCGGCTCGAACGTCGTGCCGTACGCCTGCTTCTGGTATTGCGCCCATTGCGGCACGTTCGGGCTTTCGGGCGAATCGTACGACGCCATCAGCCCGTCGTTGACGAGCTTGACCTGCAGGTCCATCGCCGAGCTCCACAGCACGTCGGCGCTCGTGCTGCTCGCCGCGTTCTCGCTGATGTAGCGGTTGTACAACTCGGTGCTGTTCATGTCGTTGTACTCGACCTTCACGCCGTACAGGCTTTCGAAGTCCTTGATCAGCGGGCGGACGAGACCCGTGTCGGTCGTCGAGTAGACGATCAGCCTGCCTTCCTTCTTCGCGGCGTCGACCATACCCTGGTAATTACCCGGATACCCGGCCGGAACCTGCGCGGCGGCGCCACCGGCGACGGTGCCCAGGACGATCGCCAGCGCGGCGGCGAGGTGCTTCGGTGCAAACGGCATGTCTTCCTCCAGTTACCTGTGTGTTGTTCGAGTGACGCGGATGTTAATTGCGACGCACTTTCAGCCTGCTTTCATTTCGGTTCACAATAGCGGCCTTTGAGTCATGGATTTCCCGAGGTCCCCATGCGTGTGCTGCTTGTCGAAGACAACCCGAACCTGGCGCAATCGCTGAACGACGCGCTGAGCGCCGCGCGTTTCGCGGTCGATCACATGACGGACGGGGAGGCGGCGGATCACGTGCTGCGCACGCAGGATTACGCGCTGGTGATCCTCGATCTCGGCCTGCCGAAGCTCGACGGGCTCGAGGTGCTGCGGCGGCTGCGCGCGCGCCGCAATCCGGTGCCGGTGCTGATTCTCACCGCGCACGGCTCGGTCGAGGACCGCGTGAAGGGGCTCGATCTCGGGGCCGACGATTATCTCGCGAAGCCGTTCGAATTGACCGAGCTGGAGGCGCGCGCCCGCGCGCTGATCCGGCGCAGCCTCGGCCACGAGCATTCGCAGGTCGAATGCGGGACACTGTCGTACGACAGCGTCGATCGCAGTTTCCGCCTCGCCGGCGAACCGTTGTCGCTCACGCCGCGCGAGCGCTCGGTGCTGGAAGTGCTGATCCTGCGAAACGGCCGCGCGATCAACAAGGAGACACTGTCGGAGAAGATCTTCGGGCTCGACGAGTCGGTCAACGCGGATGCGATCGAGATCTACGTGTACCGGCTGCGCAAGAAGCTCGAGAACACCGGCATCGCGATCGTCACGCTGCGCGGGCTCGGGTATCTGCTCGAAGCGAAGGCGGCGGAATGAACCGCCTCCGCGCCCGCGCTCGGCCCGTCGCCGCTGCGGCCCGGCGGCACGCATGATGCGTCGTCCAAACTTGCGCACGCAGGTCGCGCTGTGGCTGCTGCTGCCGCTGCTCGGGCTGCTCGCGCTCGACTCGTGGCTCACGTACCAGCGCGCGATGAGCGCCGCGCACGTCGCGTTCGACCGCACGCTGTCGTCGTCGCTGAAGTCGATTCGCGAAGGCGTGCGGCTCAACGAGGGCGAGATCGAGGTCGATCTGCCGTATCTCGCGCTCGAGATGTTCGAGTCGGGCGACGGCGGCAAGATCTACTACCTGATCCGCGAAGACAACGGCCGCACGATCACCGGTTATCCGGACCTGCCGCTGCCACCGGGCGACGGCGCGCTGTTCGCGACGCGCTACTACGACGTCGTCTATCGCGGCGAGCAGTTGCGCATGGCCGCGCTGCGCGTGCCGGTGCACGACGTGCCGACCGCGCAGACGCGCATCGTATGGGTGATGGTCGGCGAGACGATCGAGGCGCGCCAGGCGCTCGCCCGCGAGATCCTGATGGGCTCGCTGCTGCAGGAGGGGCTGCTCGTCGTGCTCGCGCTCGGGATCGTGTGGCTCGGCGTCGGGCGCGGGCTGCGGCCGCTGAACCGGCTGTCGGCGACGGTCGCCGCGCGCAGCGACGCCGATCCGACGCCGCTCGACACCGGCGGCATGCCGAGCGAGCTCGCGCCGCTCGTCGAGTCGATCAACCAGTACATCGGCCGCCCGCAGCGGATGCAGGTCGCGCGCCGGCGCTTCTTCGCGGATGCGGCCCATCAGCTGAAAACGCCGCTCGCGGCCGTGCAGGCCGGCGTCGAGCTGGCATTGCGGCCCGACGAGCAGCCGCGCGTGAACGTGCATCTGCGGCGCGTGAACGGCGCGGTGCGGCAGGCAGCGAAGATCGTCCAGCAACTGCTGTCGCTGTCGCGGCTGGATTCGGACAGCGGCCAGGCCGTCGCGCACCAGCGGCTCGCACTGCACCGGCTCGCACGCAGCGTGACGCTCGACTGGTCGCCGGTTGCCCGCGCGCGCGACATCGATCTCGGGTTCGAGCACGAGGCCGATGTCGACGTGCTCGGGCAGCCGGACCTGCTCGGCGAAATGATCGGCAACCTGATCGACAACGCGATCCGCTACTCGGGCGATCGCGCGGTGATCACGGTGCGCGTGTCGCGTGACGGCGAGCATGCGCGGCTCGACGTGATCGACAACGGGCCGGGTATTCCGGCCGGCGAGCGCGACACGGTGTTCGAGCGCTTCCACCGAGGCAGCAAGACGCAGACGGTCGAAGGCACCGGGCTCGGGTTGTCGATCGTGCGGGAAATCGCGCGCGTGCACCAGGGCAGCGTGACGCTCGCGGATGCGGTGGGGGGCGGACTGATCGTGACGGTGACGCTGCCGGCGGTTCTGGCGGCGACGTAGAAGCGCCGGCGCGACCGGCGCACCGGTCAATCGCCGAAGCCGATCTCCGCTTCGACTGTCTGCCCGACCTCGAGCCATGCGCCCGCGCCTTCGACGACGATCGCGTTGATGCCGAACGTCAGCGCGTCTTCGTAGTTCGGGTTCGCGCGATAGGCCTGCATCGTGTCGGTCGGCTCGTGCGGCCACGCCGGGTTCGGTGCGCCGGTCGCCTGGTCGATCGTCGGCATCGGGCAGCGCGTGCACAGCTTCACGAGGCGCAGCCGCACGGGCGTCGCGCCGTCGGCGTCGAGATGTTCGATGAAATCCTCTTCGTATGCCTCGAGATCCGACACGACGATGTTCGGACGGAAACGGTTCATCGGAATCGCCGGCGCACCTTTCGCGGCGAGCTTCGCGTTCAGGTCGTCGAGCGACGACTGGCCGATCACGAGCAACGGATAGCCGTCCGCGAACTGGGTGTGCGTATCGATGTCGCCGGTCCATTTGCGGTTGCAGCCGCGGCGTGCGTGGGCGCCGAAGCGCGCGAGCTTCAGCGGCATGCCGAGGAATTCGGTGAACCACGCGGCCGTTTCGGCACCGGTGTCGATCGCGTCGACGGTGTCGCGCCAGACGGTCGCGGCCATCTTCGGCGTCGCGGGTGTCGCATCGCCGTCGAGCGGCGTGCGGATCGCCGGCATGCCCGGCGCGTTCAGCACCAGCGCATCGCTTTCGAGCGCGGTGCGGATCAGCGCGAGGCGCGGGTGCGTGCGTTGCGTGATCATCATCCCGTCCGGGGTCGTGATCAGCCAGTGGCGATCGTATGCGAGGCCCGTTTCGAGCAGTTGCGAGCGCGACAGTGCGATGCCGGCGCAGGATTTGATCGGGTAGACGAAGAGTTCGGAGATGGCTGGCATGACGCTGGCGGACAGGCGAGGTGGGTCGAATCGCGATTGTGCCAGATCGTGCGAAAGCCGTTCGGGCGGTTGCGCGCCGCCGGGCGGCCGCTCACGCCAGCGGAAAACCGAGGTCGAACGTCGTGCGCACGTCGAGCGGCTGGCGCAGCAGCCCGGCCTTCAGGTAGAAGTCGGCCGTGCGCTGCTGCTCGGCGATCACCGTCGCGTCGATCGCCTGCCAGCGTGTGTTGCGGCGCTCGAACTGCAGCTTCGCGGCGGCCGGCGGGATGCCGATGATGCGGGCAAGCGCCGCGGAATACGCGTCGACGTGTCGGTACGACCAGACCTGCGCGCGTACGACGCGTTGCACGAAATCGCGCAGCACGTCGCGCTTCGACGCGATCGCCGCGTCGGTTGCCGCGACGTAGCTGAGGCCCGACCACAACCCTCGACCGTTGACCAGCACGCGCGCGCGGCCGCTCGTTTCGGCAAGCGCGGTGTATGGCTCCCACGTCGCCCACGCGTCGATCGATCCGGTTGCGAGCGCAAGCATCGTGTCGGCCGGCGACAGAAAGCGGAACGACACGGCGTCGGGCGGCAGCCCGGCCGCGTCGAGCGCCTTCAGCGTGACGAAATGGCCGATCGAGCCGCGTGTGGTGCCGATGCGCTTGCC
The DNA here is from genome assembly GCF_021483755.1 of Burkholderia sp. WTPI3. Classification (NCBI taxonomy): domain Bacteria; kingdom Pseudomonadati; phylum Pseudomonadota; class Betaproteobacteria; order Burkholderiales; family Burkholderiaceae; genus Burkholderia; species Burkholderia sp. WTPI3. The sequence goes on from NZ_JAGIXF010000119.1 coordinate 14,475, forward strand.
TTTGAGGTCGGCCGCGCCTTTGAGTGTCGCGTCGGGCCGCACGAGCACGGCGGTGCCGTACGGGTCGGAACGGCTCGCGCCGATCACCTTGATGCGTGCGCCGGACGCGAGCGCGAAGATCACCGGTGCATCGCCGATCGGCCCGCAGTCGACGGCCGCCGCGTTCAGCGCCTCGGCCAGCGGCGCGGCGGCCGGGAACTCGGTCCACGCGATGTCGTATGCAAGCCCGTTCAGTTCGCCGGCCGCTTCGAGCAACGCGCGCAGTCCGCCTTTCTGGTCGCCGGCGCGCAGCAGCGGCCGGGCGCCCGATTGCGCGTGCAGTGCGGCCGGAGCCAGGGCGACGGAGGCGAGGGCGCTTGCTTGCGCGAGGAACTGGCGTCGGGTCGGATTCATCGTGAGGTTCAGTCGGGGAAATGATTCGGAAGCGGTTCGGAAACGGTACAGGATTCAATGAGGGAGTCCGGCCTGCACGTCGCGCACCGGTTCGGCATCCACGCGCAGCAACAGGGCAGTCAGCGGATCGGCGTTCGCGGCGACGGTCGACGGCCGTGCGGCCGCATCGGAGCGGCACAGCAGGTCGCCGGCCGACCAGCCCGCGCTGCCCGGCAACGCACGCGCGCGCAGCCAGCCGCGCCGGTCGGCGAGCAACTGCGTGCCGCCGAGCGCATCGGGGGTCACGCCCGCGATCGTCGCGAACGCTTGCCATGCGCCGGGCGTCGACGCGACGCAGTTCGCCC